>CAYVPD010000439.1:0-1507 GCA_964453545.1 uncultured Gemmatimonadaceae bacterium | reverse complement strand
AGCCCGCTGACTCGAGCTGCTCGACGATCCAGCGCACGGCGGCAGGTGCAGGCAGGTTTATGGTACCCTGCGGCTCATCAAGCCCCGCGTCTCTATTCACCCCACCAGAACCGCGCCGCCATTGACGTTGACGATCTCACCGGTGATGTGGCGTGCAAGCGTCGTGCACAGAAACACGATCGGCCCTGCAACATCTTCTGCCGTAGCGATGCGCCCCACAGGAATGGCGCGGGCAATACGCTCACGCTCACCTGCGCCAAATGCCGGATGCGCCATTTCGGTATCGATCCACCCCGGCGCCACGGCGTTCACCGTAATGCCACGCGGCGCCAACTCGACGCAGAGCCCCTTCACCATCGATACCATGGCGCCCTTGCTCGCCGCATAATCGACGTGAAATGCTTCTCCCCGCTGGGCGGCAGTCGACGAGACATAGACCAACCGACCGTCGTCATTGAGCGCGCGGGCGGCAGCTCGTGTCACGAAGAAGGTCGAGTCGAGGTTCACCTGTAGCGTTCGGCGCCAGCGCTCATTGTCCATCTCGGCCACGGCTACGTCTTCAGGCGGCCAAATGCCATGGTTCACGATCACGAGGTCGACCCCGCCCCAACGCGCATCAACTTCGGCGAAACAGCGCTCAACCACATCTGCGTCGGCCAAGTCACCTTGAAAGGACCAATGCCCCGCGCCCCAGCGCCCCAGCGCTTCGAGGGCGTCGAGGGCTTCATCTTCTCGCGACCGGTACGCAATCGCTACTTGGGCCCCGGACTGCGCCAACAACTCAGCGGTCGCACGACCGACGCCGCGCGAGCCGCCCGTCACGAGGGCGGTGCGGCCCGAGAGTTGAAAGATCGACATGCTCAGCTCCCAGACTCGGAACGGGGATTGTGGCTGAATGCCTCGTCAACGAGATCGCAGATGGCATGACCTAACGCCAGATGCACTTCTTGTGCGTGGGCCGTGATCTCGGTGGACACAACCACCGCGTCGTCGACTTCTGCGATCAGCGCGCCGCCGTCTCGGGCCAGAAAGGCGACGGTCTTCAGCCCCCGTGCCCGCGCAGCCCGGGCGGCAGCGACGAGATTCGGCGACTGGCCACTGGTCGAGTGCAAAAAGAGCAGGTCTCCCGGGCGACCCAGCGCCTCGACTTGCCGGGCGAACACATGCTCGAAGCCGAAATCGTTACCGGCTGCCGTGAGCACCGACGTGTCGACCGTGAGAGCGATGGCCGGCAACGCAGAGCGATTGCGGGCGAAGCGGACTACGTATTCGGCCGCGAGATGCTGAGCGTCAGCGGCTGAGCCGCCGTTGCCGCAAAAGAAGAGCGTGCCTCCGGCCCGCAGGGCCTCTTCAGCGCCTGCGGCGATCGCTGCAACCTGCTCAGCGTGGCCGAGCGATGCCTCCGCGACGCGCGACAGCTCTCTCAGATGGCGCCCGACGCGCTCAGCAGCCTGCGTCGGGTTCATTGCAGCAATGCCAAGAGAATGTCGTTCAGTCGCTCGTCAGC
>CAYVPD010000438.1:0-1508 GCA_964453545.1 uncultured Gemmatimonadaceae bacterium | reverse complement strand
GCCTTCAACCCGATCGACACGGACTTCCTGATCGTCGTGCCACTGCGGACCGAGCAGAGCCGAGGTGGAACAGCGTTGCTTCACTTCGATGACTACTCCATCAACTTTGGCGGCAACTCCAATTTGCATTCGATGATGGTCGAGTCGGCTCCAGGGGCCTCCCGCAGCCGACTCGAATTTGTTGCCAACCACGAATTCGGGCACCTCTTGGGGCTGCCGGATCTCTATCCAGAAACCGGCAATCTCATCGACCAACGAAACGCCCCGGGGAGCAGGTTCACCGCAAACACCCTGCTCATGGACGGAAGTCTCGCTGACGGGCCCAGCGGATACGCTCGCTGGCTTCTGGGTTGGATTCCCGACAAGTTCGTCGAATGCGTGACTCTCGACGACGTCATAAAGTCTGATGGAGACCGTTCTGGTCGAGGTGGCCTGCGGTTCTTTCTCGACCGTCTCGATGCACCACCTCCGAGCAATCCCATGTCACGGTTGCTCGTGGTCAGTTATCCAGCCAAGAACATGGGGGCCGTAGTGGAGGCTCGTGCCCGGCCGTCGGATGTCCAAAGTGACGTGATCAAGGATCCGGCAGTCACAAGCTTGTCCTACGACGTCAACGCGAATGCGACGACCGCACGGTTCGCAGGGGCCTTGGCCACGAGGCCACGCACCGTCAAGGATCTTGCGCCCATCATCACGGCGCGCGACGCCTGCGACCTCCCGCAGTACGACCAGAACGCCAGGAACGCGTTGTACGGCGGTCGACTGTCACCCACGTTCGCTGACGAGCACATGGAATCTCTGCGGCAGCAGGCTTTCACGCTGCAATTCGCTCAGGGTGACGTTTACACCAGCTCTACGCCTTCCGTGCCAAGTCACTTGACCTTCCTAGACGTACAGAACTTCGAGCGTGGCGTACTGCGGACGGGCTTCGAGAGTCCAACGGCGGTGAGGATCTTCCAAGGCGCGTGGGGCGTGGGATGTATTCCGCCCAACGACGTGCCGAGGCGATTCCGGGAATTCATTGATCGGGACGCATCAGTTCGAGGGCTGTACCCACGGCAGCAGTAGCCGTAAGCCCGCACAGACCGCCGCCCCTAGAGGCATCCATGGCAGGCTTATCGCGTGAGTGCCCCCTGCAAGCAGCCCGACCGCACGCCTTGGATGTCGCGTCGAAGGCTGGTGCAGGGCGTTCTCGCTCTGCCCGCCATGGGGGCCGCTGCCACGGCCCTAGCCGCCTGCGGCAGCGACGAACCGGCCCCCGAGGCGATCGAGATCGAACCATCGGCCGCCCCCGAGCCCGATGAGACGCTGCTCGATGAACTCGCCCTCATCGGCGCCTACGCGGGCACCCTCGCGGCCTACGACCAACTGCGTGGATCCCTCACCGCGATCGCCGACCAACACCGAGCGCACGCTCGCGAACTCGGTGCCACCCAGGCGGACCTTGATGCGATCGAACCGATCCCACCCAACGCCGGTAATGCCAAGCAGGCGCTCGCCAATCTGAT
>CAYVPD010000437.1:0-1511 GCA_964453545.1 uncultured Gemmatimonadaceae bacterium | reverse complement strand
AGAGCAGGTAGAACAGCCGAAAAGTGTCACGCTCAACGTGGGCATCGGCGAGGCCGTAGAGCGCAGCAAAGAGCACCACCAGAGCGGCGAGGTCGACAAACAGGGAGAGAGACATCGGGGGCTTTTGCTGCATCGGTGCGCGTCACGGAGATGCCGGGTCGCGAGCGGTCAGCGCGGAGTCGGGAGAAATGGAGTCGGCCGCTTGAGACTCAGGGGTGATCGAGTCACTCAGCAGCAAGGTTGAAAGTCCCGTCGCTGCCACGCCGATCGCGGCGCGGGTTTGCCCGACGTGATCGGCAAAAACGAGGGTCGTGGTTTCGTCGGGCGCGACGCCCAGCACGATGCGCGTGTTCCCCGCTGCGTCGGCAAAGACGAGCGAGTTTGTGGCATCGGGCAGCACACCGAGCGCAGATCGGGTGCGTCCGTGATCGTCGACGAGCGCGATACCGGGCCAGCCCGACGAGAGCACGGACAGGCGCAGCCGGGCCACACCGAGAGAGTCGAGCAGCACGAGTCGCGCTGCACCGTCGTCGTCGAGGCCCCACGTGGCGCGTTGACGACCCTGCGCATCGACGACGACAAAGCGCGTTGCCTCGATGGCTTGAGGGCGAAGCATCAGGCCCTGATTGGCGCTCCAGATAAAGCCGATCAGCAGCAAGAACAGGGTGATGTAGCCCACGCGCGCCAAAACGCGAGCGCGGCGCAGAGCCGTGACCTGCGCCTCCAGAGCGGCCAGTCGCTCGCTTTGCAGCGGTGCTGATGTAGCCTCGGGCCGGTCCGTCATGCTGCCCCCCTGGGATCAGGCTGCCAGGTGACGCGGTCACCAACACGGGTTCCGGACCGCCGTACCGTGCCCTCAGGCAGTTCAAGCACGCCAAACGCCTGTGAGAACAGCGCGGTGAATCGACGCGGACGCAATTGCTCGCGCACGGCGACGACCCGCCCTTGCCGATCGAAGAGCACGATGTCGAGGGGCCGCGTGATGCCGAAGGTGTGAACGCTGCGGCACGGCATCAGCAGCAGCCCTTCGCCCTGACCAAGCCGCCGTCCGACCAGACCCACGGCCCGACGCACGAAGGTGTTGGCGAGCTGTACGCGTGTGCCAAGAACAAAGCCGCGTGTGTCATTTTGAACTCGGAGCGTGGGCATCAGAAGCCTCTCATCCAGGCTGAGATCATCTCGAGCAGTCCGGGGCCGAGAATGACCACGAAGAGCGCGGGGAATACGCAAAAGACCAGCGGGAAGACCATCTTGATGGCCGTCTTGGCCGCCGCCTCTTCTGAGGCTTGCCGCCGCTCGTTGCGCAAGCTGCGAGCATGGATGCGCAACGAGCGTGCCACCGACGTTCCGAAGCGGTCTGTCTGTACGAGAGTCGTGACCAGCGCCCGTACGTCGGCGATTCCGGTGCGCTCCGCGAGACCTCGTAGCGCCGCCTCGCGGGGGGTGCCGGCCCGGATTTGGAGGTTGGTCATTGCGAGTTCACGAGCGAGCTCTCGACTCGCCTCGCTGAT
>CAYVPD010000436.1:0-1514 GCA_964453545.1 uncultured Gemmatimonadaceae bacterium | reverse complement strand
CGCGCTGCCACTGAATCGACCGGCGGCGGCGTTGTCCGCTGTGACGAACCAAAAGATCGGGATGGTCGCGGCCCAAGCAACCATGCACCACGGACACAGCGCCCCGATCACATACAGGCTCTGGGTAATCAGCCAGATGATGAAGCCGAAACCGAACAGCGCCCCGAGGTTGAGTCCGATCCACACCCACCGGGGCAGTTCCACCTTCGATGCCAGCAAGACACCCATCGAGATAACGACGCTGTACCCGATGAGACCGATGATCGGATTAGGGAAACCAAAAGCCGAGGCTTGGTCGGTGACGATGATCGAACCGCAGGACAGCACCGGGTTGATGTCGCAGCCGGGGATGTAATTCGGGTCCGCGACTATGGCGAACTTCTCCAAGGTGAGTTCGAATGCGGCGAGAAGTCCGAAGAAGCCACCGAGGATCAAGATCCAGGGAGTGGTCCGGTACGCGCTCACGCGGTGACGATATCTCGCAATGCCGCGATCAGCCGATCGACGTCGTCGTCATTCGTGTACGGGGCCAGACCTGCCCGGATGGCACCTGAAGCACCGAGGCCGAGGGAGAGGCACGGCTCGTACGCGTAGAAAGAGCCCGCCGGTGCATTGATGTTCTGACCTGCAAGGGCCCTAGCGACGTCGGCACTGACGTGGTCCTCGAAGGCAAAGAACTCGGTCGGGGTTCGGGATTCGGCATTTCCGAAGAGCGTGATTCCGGGCAGCGACTCGAGTTCGGACCGCAGGCGAGCGTGCAGCCGATCTTCATGCTCGGCAAGTGCGGTCAGCGAGCGCACGAGCCGATCGCGTCGGCTCATCGATGTTTCATCTCCCGGCACCAGATCAGCGAGGACGTCGACGGCAGCCTTGACGCCGGCGAGCAACTCGTACGGCAACGTCCCCAACTCGAATCTTTCTGGAACCTGCTCGGTGCTGGGCGCGAGTTTGTCTGGATGCATCGATTCCCACAGCGCCGGTGACGCGGCAATAATTCCCAGGTGCGGTCCCAGGAATTTGTAGGCCGAGCATGCGTAGAAGTCAGCACCAATAGCAGCGACATCTATAGGCGTATGTGCGGTCAGGTGCACGCCATCGACGAAGAACAGCGCATTGACCGCGTGCGCGGCATCGGCGATAGCGCGTAGGTCAGGGCGCGTGCCAAGGACGTTGGACGCGCCCGTCACCGCAACCAGTCGGGTGTTATCGGTGATCGCATCGATCACTGTCGACGCGGGCAACTCACCGGTTGCACGGTCAAATCGAGCCCAGGTCGCCTCCGCACCCGATCGCTCCGCGTAGGTCACCCATGGCCGGACGTTTGCATCGTGATCAAGGTCAGTGACCACTACGCGATCCCCCGGGCCCCAGTCGGACGACAAAGTGCGCGCCACCATGAAGGTCGCCTCGGTCATGCTTCGAGAGAAGACAACTCCAGTCGGATCACAGGCCAGCAGATCGGCGGCTGCAGAGCGCGCGGCCTGGACGATCGCCTCGGCATCGCGCTCGGATTC
>CAYVPD010000435.1:0-1517 GCA_964453545.1 uncultured Gemmatimonadaceae bacterium | reverse complement strand
CGGATTACCTTGAGGCCTGGTGGAACGTGGTCAACTGGGACGTGGTCGCCGCCCGGTACGCTGCCGCACAGGGCTGACGCACCTGACGAACCGGGGTGGGTCGGCTCAGGCATATCGTGAGCCGGCTCACCCTTGTTCTTTGGCCTGTAATGGTTTACAAGTTGTCGCAAGTGAGTCGTTTCGCGCTCCTCTACCAGGGGACGCCTCTTCGTTTCTGCACTGCGAATCGCACGACATGAGCCTGCCGCGCCGACTTCGCCGGAATCTGCTGACGCTCGCCCTGTTCTCCGCTTCGGTGGCCCACGCCCCGCTCGCGGCGCAGAGCCTGCGCGGTTCGTCGTCTTCGCTTGATGTGCAAAACCGCATCGCCCAAGAGCACGACTTCACCTATCTGCGGTCCCCCGACCAGGTTCGGCGCTTCGTCTCTGCCGGTTACCTGATTCCCGTGAGGGCCAACGCAGATTTCGAACTGCACGCGGTCTCGTTTCCGTTCGCACGCCCCGAGGTCGAGCTCTTCGTGCGACGACTGTCGCGGCAGTATCGCTCAGCGTGCGGCGAGAAACTGGTCGTGACCTCGCTCACCCGACCGTTGTCGCGGCAGCCCGCCAATGCCTCGGATCGATCAGTCCACCCGACCGGCATGGCGATCGACTTGCGGCGCAGCAACCGCCGGGATTGCCGTGAGTGGGTCGAGGGTGTGCTCCTGAGTCTGGAGCGGGCAGGCGTGCTCGAGGCCACCCGTGAGCGCTACCCGCCGCATTACCACATCGCCCTGTTCCCCCAGCAGTACGAGCGCTACGTAAGTCGTCTGACCTCGGCCGACGCGGCTTCGGCTCCGACACGCACGCCGGCTGAGCCGCGCCGCGCCGCGCCGGTGCAGGCGCGCAATGCATCGGCTTCCACCGCGAGTTCGTCTTCGGCCGCCGAATATCAGGTGCGTCGGGGTGACTCTTTATGGACCATCGCCCGGCGTTTGGGTGTCACCGTCGACGATCTTCGCACGTCCAATCGTCTGGACTCGTCGCGCATTCACCCTGGCCAAGTGCTCAAGGTACCCGCGGCCTCCCAAGGGCGCTGAGGGACCTGAAGCGCAGCTTCAGACGTAGAGGGGAAAGCCCTCTCTCCCTCGTCTTCTGGCGACCTCACCGTGATGCACGAATCACAGCGGCGTTTTCCACGTCTCAACGTTGACGAATCCCTGCCGTGGGATGCCGTCACGGTGTCTGTGGTCGTGCCGTGCTTCAATGAGCGCAATACGGTCGAGGCCCTGTTGCGACGGGTTGCCAGCGTACAGCTTCGCACCGAGGTCATCGTGGTCGACGACGGCTCCACCGATGGCACCCGAGGGTTGCTGAGCCGACTGGCTGACGAAGGTCTGATTGCCGAGCTGGTGTTTCACGAACGCAACCGTGGCAAGGGCGCGGCGTTGCGCACCGGGTTTGCGCGGGCCCGAGGCGATGTGGTTGTGGTGCAAGATGCCGATCTGGAGTACGACCCCATGGAGTTCCCGCTGCTCT
>CAYVPD010000434.1:0-1519 GCA_964453545.1 uncultured Gemmatimonadaceae bacterium | reverse complement strand
GGCGTCCCAGCGTGCACCGCCCAAGATCATTTCGCGCGCCGGGCCTTGGCCCACGGCGGCGGGCAGGCGCTGGAGCGCACCCGCCGCGGGAAGGAGCCCAAACTCGGGCTCGGGTAACCAGAAGGTCGCGTGGTCCGCCGCAAGCCGAATGTCGCAGGCCAGTGCCAGCTCGAGACCGCCACCGACGGCAGCGCCGTTGATCAACGCAATCGACACAAGCCTGCTCGCCTCAATGCGCGCAAAGATCTCGGCGGCCTTGAGAGTGCGCACCGATTCGGGCGTGCGTGTCGCCAGTTCATGGCGGTCAGCCCCCGCGCAAAAGGCGCGCTCGCCCGTGCCCGTGACAACCACGACACCGATGTGCGGGTCGTTCTCAAAGCGCTCGAACGCAGCCTCGATCGCGGCCAGCATGTCTTGCGTGTAGGCGTTGGAGCGCTCGGGACGGTTCAGCACAATGCGACCGATACGAACCTCAGTGCCGGGCTCGGTGGCGGACTCGGCGCCGGCTTCGACACGGGTCTCAACGCCGACCAGGGGGGCACGCGTCTCGCTCATCGGGCCCCCGCCGCGAGTGCCGAAGCAACAAACTGATGTAGCGTGATCTGCTCTCCGTCATCGCGCCGCAGCAGATCGCCCAGCTCGCGGGTGAACCCGCATTCGACGAAGGTGTCGACGCCTTGGGCGCGCAGTTGATCAAGCGCGCCGCGCCATTGAATTGGATTGGCGATGTTGCGCACCAGCTCGTCGGCGACTTGCTCGCTCGTGGCCATGAATTCCGCCGTGGACGATGAGACGACCGGAATGCGTGGCGGCAAGACCTCAACCTCGTCTACGATCTGGCGAAGGTCGGCTTCGCTGCCGGCGAGCCACGAGGTATGAAACGGGATCGCAATCGGGAACGAGACGAACCGCGCCTGATCGGCACCAAACGACGTGATCCACCTCTCGATGGCATCAGATGGCCCGCAGATCAGGTGCACGACGTGACCATAGGCTCCGCTGACCTCGATTTCGCTGCCGGGAGTGCACCGCGACGCTACGACATCACCCGCAGGCCCGATGACGGCGGTCAGAGTGAAGGGCCGGGAGGGCGCGATCGACTCGGCATGGTGGTGAATGCGCACCAGCAGCTGCACGGCATCGGCGACACTCAGCGAACCGGCATGAACGAACGCCGCAAACATGCCCATCGAAAACGAGGTGATGTGGGTAGCGGCGCTGAGTTCTGTCTCGGCCCAGCGGGCACACGCGATGCTTTCGGCAAACATGCCGACCGAGCGCTGCAGTGTCTGGGAGGCGCTCAGTGTTTCTTCGGCCTCTGCCGGCCGAAAGGCATCGGGTGTGAGCGTAAAGTGACGGGTGACCTCGCCGATCACATCGTCGAGTTGTGGTTGTAACCCAGAAAACCGACCGGGCTCAGCTGCCGCCCGCATGGTGAAGGTCGGAAACAGGTATCCAAACCTCGTCACGCCGCACCTGCCTCTCCGGTCTGAATGCGCCACATGCTCGCATACACACC
>CAYVPD010000433.1:0-1526 GCA_964453545.1 uncultured Gemmatimonadaceae bacterium | reverse complement strand
TCGGCTTTGATGGCGGAACGCACTACTCGGTGCTGCTCGGGGCGATCAGCAGCGTGCTTGCCGGGGCCATCTTCGGCGACCACTGCTCCCCCATCTCTGACACGACGGTGCTCTCCAGCATGGCGTCGGCCTGCGATCACGTCGATCACGTGCGCACGCAGTTGCCCTATGCTTTTGTCGTCGCCGTGGTCTCGATGACGCTCGGCGACATCGGGACGGCCTACGGGCTGCCGAACTGGATCGCGCTGTCGCTTGGCGTCATCGTCTTGGGCCTGCTGGTGCGGTTTATTGGCACGCCGGTCCCAGTGGCGCACCCCGCTCCAGCTCACGACTGAGCGCAGGCAGCCAGCCGGGCCCGTCGGCGCTGGGGGCAGGCGCGTCCGCCATCCAATCCCACGAAAAGAAGACCAAGCCCCCAACACCCGCAGACGCTGCGAGCGCCATCTGGCAGGTCACCGCCTCGAACGGGGCCAGATAGACACCCAACCCCATCCAGATGCGCCCGCGACCACCATCGGCGGTACGGGCCGCTTGAAGCAGATCTGCGAAGCGTGCCATGTCGCTGGTGTAGGCCATCGGCACCATCGCATCAACGAGGCCACGCTCGAGCCACTCGGGCCAGTCCTGGAATCGGGCGCGTCGTGCGTCATTTGGGTCTGCGAACACCGCAGCCGTCAGTTGCACGTCAGGGCGCACGTCATCTCGCAGAGCGGAGACCTGCTCCACCAGCGCCGTAATCTGTTGCTCTCTAAACCGGTTGAAGGCCTCGGGCTCACCGCTTGCCCATGCGGTCACGTCAGACATGGCGGCCGCATCGAGTTCGGCCGCGCGCGCCGGCGAGACCTCGGAGAGCATCGCGCTGCGAAACGCGTCAAGCGCGAAGTTCGAATAGCCAAACTCCGGCGAGCCGTAGCGAATGTAGTCCAGATGCAGTCCATCAATCGGATACTGACGCAAAAGCTCAGCAATCACCTGCAACACGCGCGCTGACACCTCTGGATGCGCCGGATCAGTGTAGAGCCCCTCGACCCGCCCGTCCTGAGCGACCGTCCACTCTCTCAGACGCCGCCGCCACGCCGGGTCTTGGATCGGCAGGCGGGCCAGCTCGCCGGCGAGGCTGCGCGGCACGGTCAACCACTCCGGGTGCGCGTTGACCAGATGGGCCGGATCATCAGGGAGGGGCGCGAGCCCCCAGACCAGATGGGTCGCAATCCAGGCATGCACCTCGATGCCCGCAGCATGCGCCTCGGTGAGCAACAGCGCCAAGGGGTCGAAGTCACCGGGGAGTGCGGCCAGCGCCGCGGCCCGAGGCTCGATCGATGAGCGATAAAACGCATCGGCCCGCCCCCGCACCTGAACAAGCAAGGTCGTAATGCCGTTGGCCTTGGCGTCAGCGACGAGCTGGTGAATGCGGGCCGGGTCAGACAGGCTGGTGCGCACCACCCACACGCCCCGCACGGGCTTCGTATTCAGGCGGCTGGTGACCAAGCGGTTCTGGTCGGGCTCGGTCACGACGGCTGACTCCA
>CAYVPD010000432.1:0-1531 GCA_964453545.1 uncultured Gemmatimonadaceae bacterium | reverse complement strand
TGGACAAGGTGCCCTCAACGCCACAACGGTCACAGACGTGCCCCCGGAAGCGAATGCGCTTGAACTTACCGCAGTGGCACTCCCAGTCCTTGACCGGACCAAAGGTGCGCTCACAGAAGAGGCCGTCGCGTTCCGGCTTGAAGGAGCGATAGTTGATCGTCTCGGGCTTCACCACCTCGCCATACGACCACCCCCGAATCTCATCGGCCGAAGCCAATTTGAGCTGGATGAAGTCGAAGTCGGCGCTGCGCTGTTCCCGTGCTCGCGGAAAATCGATCATGTCGTGACCCGTCCCGAGGGATACCCTGAAAAAAGACTTATTCGTCGTGACCCAGCTTGACGCTGAGCCCGAGCGCTTGCAGTTCCTTGACCAACACGTTGAACGACTCGGGGATTCCCGGCTCCGGGAGGTTCTCTCCCTTCACGATGGCCTCGTAGACCTTCGAGCGCCCCGTGACGTCGTCAGACTTCACGGTGAGAATCTCCTGCAACGTGTGCGCCGCCCCATACGCTTCGAGAGCCCAGACCTCCATCTCCCCGAAGCGCTGCCCACCAAACTGGGCCTTACCGGCCAGCGGCTGCTGCGTGACGAGGGAGTAGGGCCCGATCGAACGAGCGTGAATCTTGTCGTCGACCAAGTGGCTCAGCTTGAGCATGTACATGGTGCCGACCGTAATCGGGAAGTCGAAGCGGCGTCCGCTCCGACCATCACGCAACCAGACCTTGCCGTTGGGCAGAATCTGGGCGTGACGCAGCAGCTCGAGCACAGCCGCATCGAGCCCTTCACCCGCACTACGCTTGCGGCTGATGGCCGCCACAGCGGGGAAGATCTCGTCGACCCCCGCACCCGCGCGGGCCGCCAGCTCTTTTCCGGCTGAAACCACGAACGCATGAATATCACTGAGCACAGACTTCTGCTCTGCTGACAGTTTGACCTCGGTGAGGTCATCGAGGCTGGCGCCCAGCCCGGGAGAGAGCTCCCAAGGCCGCACACCGTTGCCGTTGCCATTACCGTTGCCATTGCTGGCCGCGGCCTGACGTGCAGCGCCGAGCTCCAAAGGAATGCTCTGCGAGGCGGCCACGAGCGCGCGAATCTCATCGGCGCCGAGGTTCAAGCGATGCTCGGTGAGTCCAACCGCATCTTGCGCCCACGCGAGACCGGCGACCTTGAGCAGCACGCCGATTTCGTTTTCGGTCGCGCCCTGGAAGACCGGCGTCTTGGCCTCGAAGCCCAGAATCTTGGCGGCCCAGCCCAGGTGCGTCTCCAGAATCTGACCCACGTTCATGCGGGAAGGCACACCGAGCGGGTTCAGCACGATGTCAACCGACGAACCATCGGGCAGGAAGGGCATGTCTTCTTCAGGCGCGATACGCGCGATGATGCCCTTGTTTCCGTGCCGTCCAGCCATCTTGTCACCCACCGAGATCTTGCGCTTCTCGGCGATGTAGACCTTGACGAGCTGAACCACGCCCGGGGGCAGCTCATCGGGCTGGAACACCTTGTCGATCTGGTCTTCCGTGCGCGTCTTCA
>CAYVPD010000431.1:0-1531 GCA_964453545.1 uncultured Gemmatimonadaceae bacterium | reverse complement strand
CGACTGCCAGTCGGAGGCCAGATCATTGTCGAGTTCGACGAGCGTCAGGTGTCCAACCATACCGACCAGATGCTCCGTCAGGGCGCCGAGGCCTGGGCCGATCTCGAGCACTTGATCGTCAGGTGCGGCATTGAGCGCCTGCACGATCTTGCGCTGCAGATTGCGGTCAACCAGAAAATTCTGGCCGAGCGACTTGCGGGCGCGATGGGGGCGTGAGCTCAATCGCCCGTCAGCACCAGGGCTGTGCGGTCGTCGGACGGTATCTTGGAGCGCGTCGATCGAACCTGCTCGAAAAGCGTGTCGACAATGACCTTTGGTCCCTCGCTGCGGTGGGCAACGATTTCTCGCAGCAGACGGGCCTCACCCTCGGCCGGGCCATCGCTCGACAGGGCGTCAGAGAGCCCATCGGTGAAGAGCACGATGAGATCCGAGGTGGGATTCCACGACATGGACCGTTCGCCGTAGGCCGCCGGACCGGCAATCCCGACCGGCGGATCGGTCGCCTCAAGTCGGGTGACGCTGTCGGGCGCGATCAAGAAGGCGTGCGGATGCCCAGCATTGGCCCACGTGAGCGTGCCGTCGGCCGGATCGACGACGCCATAGAAGAGCGAGAGGTACATCTCGGTGGTCTCAAGTTCGTCAGACAGGGCGTCGTCGACCCGACGCAGCACTTCGGCCGGGCTGCTGAACTCTGAGGCGTAGATGCTGGCGGCGCTCATCGACAGCGCCATGATCAGAGCCGCAGGAAAGCCATGGCTCGAGACGTCGCCGATCATGATGCCGATGCGCCCATTGGGCAGCTGCAGGGCCTGATAGAAATCGCCCCCGACCATCTCGGCCGGCTCGATTCGCGCGGCGATCTGCACCCCCTGCATGCGGTCGACCGGGGGGAGCAATTTGAGCTGCAGGTTGTGGGCGAGCTCCATCTCTCGCGCCATGCGCTCCCGGGCAACGCTCTGCTGAATCAGGCGACGATTCTCCAGCGCGGCCCCGACCTGACTGGCAATGGCTGACAGCAGTTTCTGATCAGAGATGCTGAAGCGGCCCAGGTTGCGCCGGCCAATGAGGTTTACGACACCGACGGTGCGCGGCGGCTCCTCGGGTGGATTGTACCGGATCGGCACCGAGAGCAGCATGTCGCCGCCGCTCATCAATCCCCACGCGGCCGCGTCTTGCAGCTCCGCCAGCTCAGCCATGAGCGGCTTGCCCTCGCGAAAGACCCGTGCCGTCACAGCGTCAGGATCATCGACTCGAATGGGTCCTGTCTTGCCCGGCTCTCCGACCGAGGCCACCAGGTCGAGAGTCATCTGCTCCGGGTCACAAACCCACAGCGACCCCCGCCGGGCCGCCATGACATCGCAGACCTCCCGTAGCATGAGTCGTGCGCCTTCTTGCAGCTCAACGGTGGACCCAAGGGTTTCAGAGATCGAGTAGAGCAGATTGATCTCTTCCAGGCGCTCGGCCAGCTCAAACGAGAAGAAGCGAATCTCTTGTGCCGCGTCGAGCGTACGCTGGAGGGTTGTCGCAACAA
>CAYVPD010000430.1:0-1534 GCA_964453545.1 uncultured Gemmatimonadaceae bacterium | reverse complement strand
ACGCACCACCTCATCGCACCGAATCACATAGGCATGACGCAGCCGCACTTCCTCGCCAGGCGAAAGGCGCTTCCACCCCTTGGGAGGGTCTTCAGCAAAATCCCCCCGCTCGATATACACCGTCGACCCAAAGCGCAGTTCGCGCGTCGGGCTTGCCTCCCGATCTGGGAACAAGGGCGCGTCAATGGCTTCAGTCGCCGTGCCGGCGTCGTTGCCCTCGGCACCGGTCCACGATGTGATCACGACGCGCAGCGGGTCCAGCACGCCCATGACCCGCGGCGCCGTCTCGTTCAAGACATCGCGCATCGCGAATTCCAGCTTGCCCACATCGACGACGGAATCGGCCTTGGCCACCCCGATCATATCGCAAAATTGGCGGATCGCCGCCGGAGGAACGCCGCGACGACGCAACCCTGCGATGGTGGGCAGACGCGGGTCATCCCACCCCCCGACATGCCCTTCGCTTACCAGCCGGATCAGCTTGCGCTTCGATAGCACGGTGTACTCGAGATTCAGGCGCGCGAACTCATACTGATGCGGCCTCGGCTCGTTGAAGCCGGCATGATCGAGAATCCAGTCGTAGATCTCTCGATTGTTGTCGAACTCGAGCGTGCACAGCGAATGGCTCACCCCCTCGAAGGCATCTTCGAGGCAATGGGCAAAATCGTAGAGCGGGTAGATGCACCAGGCATCGCCGCTGCGGTAGTGATGCGCGTGCCTGATGCGATAGAACACCGGGTCACGCATGATCATGTTGGGCGAGGTGAGATCAATGCGCCCGCGCAACACCAGCGTGCCATCGGCAAACTCCCCGGCCCGCATGCGACGGAACAGATCGAGACTCTCGGCCGCCGGTCGATCCCGGTCGGGGGTGGGTCTCCCAGGCTCCGTCACGGTGCCCCGCGCCTCGCGAATCTGCTCCTCTGAGGCCGAATCCACGTAGGCCAGCCCCTTTTCGATCAACCTCTCTGCCACCTCATACATGCGCTCGAAGTAGTCCGAGGCATGATAGAGGTGCCCACCCCAGCCAAACCCAAGCCAGCGCACGTCGGCAGCAATCGCCTGCGTGAACTCCTCGTTTTCGGTCAGCGGGTTCGTATCGTCGAAGCGCAGGTGGCAGCGCCCTGCGTATTCCTCGGCGAGACCGAAATTCAGGCAGATGGACTTGGCATGTCCGATGTGCAGGTAGCCGTTGGGCTCCGGCGGGAACCGCGTCACAATCTCGCTGTAGCGACCCTCGGCCCGGTGCCGGTCGATGATCTGCCGAATGAAATCACGCCCGGCGCTGCGGGGCGCAGAAGAGGTCTCAGACACGTTGTTTCTGCTGGGAGTGGCGAGTCGGAATCACAGACGGCCGACCCCCGCCGGGGGCGCGCCGCACTCAGCCTTCAAATCTAGCGCGGCCACGCTTTGTACCGAAGCGCCCGAGCTTGGCGGCGGCTGGGGCCGGCTTCTGGCCTCGCCCCAACCGCCTCCGGCCCGTCAGCGATTGTCGCCATCGAGCAGGTCGCCAATCCCACCCAGCAGTGACCCT
>CAYVPD010000429.1:0-1541 GCA_964453545.1 uncultured Gemmatimonadaceae bacterium | reverse complement strand
AGCTGTCGTATCGATCCCGCTGCCGAGTTGCGCGGTGATGCGTACGGCTCGTCTCCCCGCTCGACCAGACGTTCGTTGAATCGTTCGAACGCCGAGATGTACATCATGACCTCGCCACGCACGGCGAGCATGGTCGGCACCTCACGGGCCTCGTCGCGAAGCCGCAGTGGCACCGAGGGAATCGTGCGGATGTTTTCTGAGACATCTTCACCGGCACGGCCGTTACCTCGGGTGACCGCACGAACCAACACACCCTGCTCGTACACAAGCTCGATCGAAGCCCCGTCCAGCTTGGGCTGGAGCATCCATACCGGCTCTCCATCAACGGCCTTCAATACCCGCTCGACGAAGCGCCGCAGGGCGACCTCTTCGGTCGACGAGTCGAGCGACAGCATGGGCTCCACATGGTCTACCGTGTGAAACGACTCCTGCGGCTCGGCTCCTACGCGCTGGGTTGGCGAGTCTGGGGTCTGCAGCTCCGGCCAGGCTGCCTCGAGCGCTTGGAGGCGACGAAACATGCGGTCGTAGTCCGCGTCTGAAATCTCGGGCCGGGCCTCGACATAGTAGAGGTAGGCGTGCCTGTGCAGCTCGCGCGCCAGCTCGGCAGCCTCGTCGGCGGCAGAGAGAAAATCGAGCTGATCAGGGTCGGGTCGGGACGACGATGCAGAAGTGGCCAACGGCGGCGAGGGCAAGCGGGAGAGATCTCGAAATCGGGACTCTCGCACTACCCCGTCACGAGGGCGGGGTTGCGACGTAATTGCCCTATATCAGGAAGGGCGCCACGCTGCGTTGTCGAAGCTCAGTCGCTCTGAGCTACGCGACTCATCTGCCCAACACCGCGAACTCTCAGGGGAGCGTCGGCCGGCAGTTCACGCAGCAAGGCCGCCAGTCGAGCGCGGCTCTTGTCCGGGAAGCTGAAGCTGCCCCACAGACCCAGGCGTCCGCGCACGTGATTCGCCACTGCGACGCGAGAAAGCACTTCAGGCGAAACGGGAATCGCCAGCAGGGCGCGGGTTGCAGCCCCCTCGCCCTCGATTCTGAAGCTGTTCTCGGAAATCCCCGGGGTGCCGGCAAACAGCTCTCCGTCGACCTGCAGTAGAAGCTCTCGGCTCTGAGCAACCAGTTCGGCAGCGTCGGGCCCAGAGATCGCGACCATGAGGGCCAGTTCGTCGATCGTGCCTTCGGGACGGTCGTATCGGGCATAAAAAGCCCCGATCTCGAGCTGGGCAGGAGCAAAGCCCGGAGTCTCGAGCGTGCCCACCCGAATGGGCTGAACCAACAGCGACGACACGCGGTCGGGGAGTCCACGCACGCGCTGCACGACCTGTTCGGCTCCAACCGAACTTCGGGCGGAGCTGCTCATCATGGGTGCACAGGCGCCTGAAACAACGGCGGCCGCAACGACCAACATGGAAAGAGCGCGCATGGAAACCTCCTGATTGTTACGTTTGTGTCACGTGTTTGTGACAAAGGCAATTCTAATGCCATGCTGGGTGCTTTCGCAATTTGCGCTGCGCCTCCGCAGTCTTTGCTGTGCTCGG
>CAYVPD010000428.1:0-1561 GCA_964453545.1 uncultured Gemmatimonadaceae bacterium | reverse complement strand
AAGCTTTGGCGTGATGATGTTTCTCGCCTTTGTCACAGGCGGCGTCATCTTGCGCTCCGAATTGCAGCGCAAGGGTCACGACGGAGAGCGTGCCTGGGACTTCGTCTTCATGGCGGTCATCGGCGGGCTGATCGGCGCCAAGCTCTACTACGTGCTGCTGAACTTTGACCGGTTGCAGATCGAGGGCATCGGATTCGTCTTTTCTCGCGGCGGCATGGTGTGGTATGGCGGATTTCTGCTGGCCGCGGCCCTGGTCGTTTGGGAGGTCAGGCGCTCGTCGGTCCCGCTCGGACAAGCCGCCGACGCGACGGCCCCAGCCTTGGCGCTCGGCTATGCCGTCGGGCGTGTGGGGTGCTTTCTGGTCGGCGACGACTACGGCGGCCCGACAGACTCGTGGGTGGGCATCGCGTTCCCTCAAGGGGCTCCCCCGTCAACGGTGAGCAACCTTGAGTCGCAGTTCGGCATCACGGTCGATCCGGCACTGATCGAGAAGTATGGCGAGGTGCTGCCGGTTCACCCCACGCAGCTCTACGAGGTGGGCATGTCGACGCTGATCTTTTTCGGCCTCTGGGCGCTGCGTGGAGGACGACGCCCGGACGGTTGGGTGTTCATGCTCTGGCTGGCCTTGGCTGGTGCGGAACGCTTCATCGTCGAGATTTTCCGGGCCAAAGACGACCGATTCTTCGGTGTGCTGACGTTGGCGCAGGTCATCTCGCTCGGGCTGGTCGCCGTGGGGCTCGCAGGCATGCTGCGGCTGAGGGGTCAGTCATCGTCGCCGGCGGTTGCGGGGCGCTGATATGCTGACGGTCGTGCACGCCTCTGACATTCACTTCGGCAAGCCGTTTCGTGCCGAAGCTGCCGAGGCGTTTGTCGCGGCCACTCATGAAATCGCTCCTGACGCGGTCGTGATTTCAGGTGATTTCACCCAGCGCGCCAAGGTGGCCGAGTTTCGAGATGCGGCAGCGTTTCTGGAGCGTTTGCCCGCCGTGCCACGCGTGGTTGTGCCGGGAAACCACGATGTGCCGCTGTACCGCGTCTTTGAACGGCTCGTCGCGCCACACCGCAACTACCGTCAGCACATCGGCGACGAACTCGACACTGTGGTACGCGTTGCAGGGGCGACCTTTGTCGCTCTCGATTCCACCGAGCCGCATACGGCCATCGTCAATGGCCGCATTCGTCAGCGCCAAATCGACTTTGCTCGAGCGGCCTTTGCGGCATCGCCTCCCGGCGATCTGCGCGTCGTCGTAGCGCACCATCACTTCGCTCCGGCGCCCGACTACGAGGGGGACCGTTCGATGCCCGGTGCGCGCCGTGCGCTCCAGGCGTTTGTCGATATGGGGGTCGAGGTGATTCTGGGCGGCCATCTGCATCGCGCCTACATCGGCAACTCGCTCGACGTGTTCGCCGGGGGCAACCGAAACCGAGGTGTGGTGATCGTGCAGAGCGGCACGACGACATCGCGGCGGGGTCGGGCTCGTGAGCAGACCAAGAACTCGTTCAATGTCATGCGCGTTGACGAACACGGTTTCGAGATCACGCATCACATGTTCTTCGACAA
>CAYVPD010000427.1:0-1561 GCA_964453545.1 uncultured Gemmatimonadaceae bacterium | reverse complement strand
GTGCCTGATGCTGAGACCCTGCGCAGGTTGCGGCAAGGCGTCGAGCTCGAAGACGGGCCCGCCCGGGTGCGCGATGTCAAAGTGCTGCGCACGCTTGGACCGGGGTGTGAACTCCGCCTTGTCTTGACGGAGGGCCGCAAGCGTGAGGTGCGGCGCTTGCTCGAGGCGGTTGGGCATCCGGTACGCCGATTGACCCGCGTGCGTTTCGGCCCGATCCGTCTCGGGTCGCTCCCTTTGGGTGCCTGGCGCGATCTGACCGAGAGAGAATTGCGCGAACTGGCCGCTACCGTAGCACCCGCCTGACCTGCTGATCGTGCAGGGTCAGGGGGCACGTCTCAGCCGCAAACTCCACAACTACAGCCGTGAGCATGCCGATGAGCCAGACCAACCTGCAGATTGTCGATCATCCTTTGATCCGACACAAGTTGGCTCGTCTGCGTGCACGCACGACATCGACCAAAGAGTTCAAAGAGCTTGTTGACGAGATTGCCATGCTCATGGCTTTTGAGGCGACGAGAGATCTCGAGACCGAAGATGTGACCGTCGAGACCCCGCTGGAGCGCACGACGTGCCAGCGAATCCGGGGCAAGAAGCTCGTGCTGGTGCCGATTTTGCGTGCGGGACTGGGCATGGTCGAGGGCGTGCTTCGGTTGGTGCCCAGCGCCCGCGTGGGTCACGTGGGTCTCTACCGCAACGAGGAGACCCTCGAGCCGGTGCAGTATTACTTCAAGATCCCTCCGCATGCCGAGCGCCGGGAGTTCATCGTGCTCGACCCGATGCTCGCCACCGGGGGCTCGGCGTCGGCGGCCATCTCGCTGTTGAAAGAGCGTGGCGCCCGCTCGATCCGCTTGTTGTGTCTGGTGGCCGCGCCTGAAGGGGTGGAGCGCATGACGCACGACCATCCAGACGTGCCGATCTTTGCGG
Organism: uncultured Gemmatimonadaceae bacterium; assembly: GCA_964453545.1. Taxonomy (GTDB): domain Bacteria; phylum Gemmatimonadota; class Gemmatimonadetes; order Longimicrobiales; family Gaopeijiaceae; genus Gaopeijia. The sequence goes on along the minus strand of CAYVPD010000427.1, from coordinate 637 downwards.
CCGCTCTCGATCGACAGCTCAATGACGTCGGCTACATCTTGCCGGGGCTGGGAGACGCAGGGGACCGCATCTTCGGCACCCGCTGAGTCGGGTCAAGCCGCTCAGTTGGTGCTGCGTACTACGCGGCTGCGCCCGTTGGCTCGACGGCGAGCCCACGTCTCGGGCATGAAGAGCAGCAACACGGTGTAGATCTCCAGACGGCCGACGACCATCAGAAAGCTGAGCACGGTGAGCTGGGTCGAGGTCATCCAGCCATAGTTGTCGACGGCCCCGACCTCGCCGAGGCCCGGGCCGATGTTGCCGACTGTGGCGAGGCTTGCGCCGATCGCCGTGACCAGATCGACCCCCAGCAAGGCCAGCAAAAGCGTTCCGGCCAAGCAGAGCAGCAGGTAGAGAATCACGAAGCCGATGACGTTGGCCAGCACGTCTTCCCGCACCACATGCTTGCCGACTCGGGCAAGAATTACCGCCCGTGGGTGCAGCTGTTTGCGCAGCTCCATGCCGGTCTGCTTCAGCAGCAGAAGCACGCGTACGGCCTTGATGCCGCCGCCCGTCGACCCCGCCATGCCCCCAACAAAGAGCAGGCAGAAGAGCAGGGCCTGCGCGGCGGGCATCCAACGCTCGAAATCCGCAGAAA
>CAYVPD010000426.1:0-1572 GCA_964453545.1 uncultured Gemmatimonadaceae bacterium | reverse complement strand
TCGGGGGTGAACTCCTCGGCGACGTAGGTCACGACATCACATCGTACGATCGCTCGGCCGAGCCGACGTGGATACTCTCAGAGCCGCACGTGCACTGCCTCGGGCACAACCCGCAACTGCAGTGAAGCCATACGGCACGAGACGCGATGGCCATCCACCCACACTCGCTCACCCCGCTGGAGATCGTGCACATAGTCGCGCACCCGCCGAACGCGAAGGGCAGGATGCGGCAGGTGAGCACCAAGGCGTGACCGTCGTGCGGCCCCGATGCGCTGGCGTAGCGACATCGACGAGACCACACTAAACAGATCTGCTGCCCCGTCGCCGGGATGTGCACGCGGAGCGAGTTCATACCGCCCGACGAAACCGGCGTTGGTCAGCACATGCCAGGCCCCGACCAATCGGCCGAGCCGATGCGGAGCACGACCGATCAAGACATATGACGCCGCGACTGCAATCGTGGTGCCCTCTGCACACACCTCGATGAGATCGAGCGCCACTGTCGCGTTGCCGGGCACACCCTTCGGCGCCCCGAGGGCACGGTGCACATCACCGCCACGCAGCACGACGGTACTTCCCATTGCAGCCGCCAACTCCCTGTCGCTCGTCACGGTCGCGTCAGACACCGAGCCGTCGCGCCGCGCCCACTCATGGCCCGGAGTGATCATTGCTGTGCTGCCCCATCTTCCGGTGCCGGTTGCACCACGGCGGAATCAGCGACAACGCCGCGGACTCCCGCAGCCACCGCAGCCGCCGCAGCCGTGGCCACCGCCTCGTCGGGTGCGACCTGCGAGAGCTGCTCGCACAGGTCGACTACTTGGCGAATCGTGCGCACGAAATCGCCGCCGGTCAGGTCGGTACCGTCGACGAGATCGGCGAATGATTCACCATCGACCCAGCCAAAGGCAAGGTCGCTGAATCCCCCGTCGGGATCGCGCGGACGAGGGGCTCCATACCGGTCGGACAGTTTGACGAGTTCAGCGTGTAGACGCTCCAGCGAACGCGCTCGGCGGGCAACCTCAGCAGTTGGATGGCGCGCTGGCGGTGGCGGCTCGGGGCTGCGGTCCTCGTACACCACACATGATGCGAGGGCTGCCACTTCAGGAGCTGACAGACCGTTGAAGAGACCTCGGCCAACTGCCTCGGCAACCAAGAGGTCGCTCTCATGAAACAGGCCAGCGATCACATCACCATCGTCCGTCAGGCACCACTCCGAGGCATCGACGTACCCAAGTTCGGCCAGCACTCCAACAACCGCATCAAAGTCACGTCCGAGCGACCCGCGCCGCTCCCCCACACGGCGCTCGATCTCCACGATGTCCCGCGCAACACGATCGGCGTCGTCGGCAGCACGCAGGCGACGCCGCAAATCCGGGTCGGCTTCCACTGGATGCCCCTGTGGATGACTGGCAGCGCTGCGACGGCTGCGTGCTCCCGGTGGCCGAAGATCGACCCGTTTGAGCCGCCGCGCAACCTCTTGGCGGTACTCGCGCCGATGCGGCGTATAGGCCCCGGGAAGCTGCACGCGGCCGGCCGCCCCCGGTGGCGCATCGAAGTCCCGCGTCGCCAACG
>CAYVPD010000425.1:0-1601 GCA_964453545.1 uncultured Gemmatimonadaceae bacterium | reverse complement strand
GAGCCTTACAAGGGCAAGGGGATTCGCTATCAGGGTGAACAGATCCGCCGCAAGGCCGGGAAGACTGCAGGGTCATGACCATGAGCGTCTTTGCAAAAGAAAAGAAGAGCCGCGCCGCGGCACGGGTTCGCCGGCATCGTCGCATTCGCAAGCGCGTTGCAGGCTCGGCCGAGCGTCCGCGTCTCGCGGTGTTTCGCTCGCTCAAGAACATCGAGGGCCAGCTGATCGACGACGACTCAGGTCGTACCATTGCCGGGCTCAGCACGCTCTCCAAAGAGCTGCGTGAGTTTCAGGCCGAGGGTTCGAACCGGCGTATCGAGATCGCTCATGCTGCCGGGCGCAAGCTCGCTGAGTTGGCGCTGTCGAAGGGTGTCGAGGCTGTCGTGTTCGATCGCGGCGGCTACAAATATCACGGCCGGGTGAAAGCCTTCGCTGAAGGCGCCCGAGAGGGAGGACTCAAGTTCTGATGGCCAAGGAACGCAAGCAGCAGACTCGGGGTCGTGAGCCTTCCGATCTCGTCGAAAACGTGATCCACATCAATCGTGTCGCCAAGGTCGTGAAGGGCGGACGTCGCTTCTCGTTTTCGGCGCTCGTCGCGGTCGGAGACCAGAAGGGTCAGGTCGGGATCGCGCTCGCCAAAGCCAGCGAGGTCTCCGAGGCGATTCGCAAGTCCATGGAGCGCGCCAAGCGCAACATGGTGAAGGTGCCGATCGTCAAGGGCACGCTTCCGCACGAGATCGTCGGGGAATGGGGCGCCGGTCAGGTGCTTTTGCGTCCGGCCTCTGCGGGTACCGGAGTGATCGCGGGCGGCGCTGTGCGCGCTGTGCTCGAGGCGGCCGGTGTGCATGACGTGCTGACCAAGAGTCTCGGTACCAATAATCCGATCAACGTTGCTCGTGCAACGATGAATGGGCTGACGAGTCTCGTGACGCCGGAGCAGGTCGCGGCGGAGCGCGGAATTTCGGTCGAGGCCCTGGGAGTGGTTCGACATGGCTAAGACGACGAAGCTGGAGATCACGCAGGTTCGCAGCGGCATCGGTCGCCCCACGGCGCACCGTCGCACGCTTGCCGCCCTCGGTCTCAAGCGTCATCAGCACAGCGTAATTCAGAATGATACGCCCGCGATTCGCGGCATGATCAAGCAGGTGGTCCACCTCGTCTCGGTTCGCGAGATCGAGGGCTAAGGAGACATACGATGGCTGAATTGCATGATTTGAGTCCGGCTCCCGGATCGCACCGCGGGCGCAAGCGCCTCGGGCGTGGTCCTGGCTCGGGTACAGGCAAGACCGCAGGCCGCGGTGAGAAGGGTCAAAAGGCGCGCAGCGGTGGCAGCGTGCCGGCGGGTTTTGAAGGCGGCCAGATGCCGCTGCACCGCCGTATTCCCAAGCGCGGCTTCACCAACATTTCACGGGTGGAGTACCAGGTCGTGAATGTGGGTGACTTGGCAGGTCTCGGAGGCGACATCACGCCAGAGCTGCTGCGTGCAGCCGGGCGTATCAGTTCTCTACGCCGCCCCGTGAAGGTGCTGGGCAACGGAGAGCTGTCTGAAAAGGTGACCGTTCGGGTGCACGCTTTCAGCACGAGCGCCCGTGAAAAGATCC
>CAYVPD010000424.1:0-1603 GCA_964453545.1 uncultured Gemmatimonadaceae bacterium | reverse complement strand
GCAGTAGACCGTGTTTGGGGCAGTGCTCATGCACTCTTGCACATACTGAGGGACCGTTGACGAATTCCCATTAACGCCGAGGCCACCCCGCTTTATAAACTCGTTGCCCCAACACGCGACGCGCCCAGCAGACCCAACCACGGCGCACGAGTGCTCTTCCCCAACGCTCAGGTCGGTGACTCCTGTTAGCAGCAAACTGCAGTCGGGAAACCCGACTGCGCAGACATCAACCCAGTCATAAAAACTGTTCGTAGTGCTCCCGTTGCCCAATTGGGAGTAGCCGTTGTCTCCACGACATTTGACTGTCGTCTCCGCCGTGATTCGGCAATGATGCGACTGCGCCATTTCCCACAGGCTGTCAGTTTCACCCGCCGCCCGAACCAGCCCCGGCCCGCTCGCAGACAGCTCGGGCCCTAGCCCAAGCATGACTCCAGAGGCGCCCAAGAGTGCTAAACAACAAAATAGTTTACGGTACACAACTACTTATATATCAGAATAGTTTAGATGAGGCCACCCACGGGCCACGGGGCCACGGCCCTTCGGTCGCCTCCCGAAGCGAGAACCCACGAGTCACTAACATTGGTGCCTCATGTCCAACTGGGCCGACACACACCGAGGTCAGCGGGGGCCCGATCGCAACTTCCTCGCTCTCCTCACAGCGATCACGCAATTGGGCAATCAATTGACCGACGCGCTCGCAACGGCAGCTCCTTCGCCTCTTGTGGTCCGCAACCTCGAAACCGCCATCTTGGTGAATCTTTTCGACGCGTCCCCGCAACGCCCCGGCGACCTGGCACAGAAATTGGGCACGTCTTCCGCCCGGATCTCCCAAGGCCTTCGTTCGCTCGAGTCTTGTGGACTCGTTGAGCGCCGACGCGGCGAAAGCAGCGATCGACGACTTGTTCAGGTGCGCAAAACGACTTCCGCGGACGATTACCTCATTCGTGCCGCTCGCGCCTTCAGCGCAGACCCGGCAGCACTGGATCGTCTGAACAGCGCTCTGCGGTTGGTAGCCGGGCTACACGAGCGGCGTGAGCCAATGGCGCCAAAGGCACCGTTGATAGATGCGTTCCATGCTGTCGTTGAATCAGCGTCGACCCTCGGCAACCACATTGATTCCCTTACCGATCCAGAGATTGGGCGCAATCTTCCTACCGGGTTGTTGACGCAACTGGCGTTGTCAGGCCAATCCACTCCCGGCGCGATGGCCGTCGCACATCGCGTGCCGCCTACCAAGATCTCCGAGACATTGTCGCGTCTTGAACGACTTGGCCTTATCCACCGCGAATTCAACTCGTTGTCCGACCGCCGGACGGTAACGATCACGCTCTCACCCAAAGGAGCGGACTACCTCGCGGCACTTCAGGCCGCATTTGGGCTTGACAACCACGCTTGTGAGCAGATTTCGAGGTGGATCACAGAGGCACTACCGCCACTCGACTTCAACCAACCGCTCTAAGAAGGTTCTGAGGCGTGTCGAAGTGTTCGACACGCCAGGCAATCCGACACCAGTCGCGACGTCAAACTCTCACCCGCTCATGCAGCGGTGCCGCCGACGGTCATCGACGAGACCCGCAGGGTCGGCTGGCCGTCGCCGACAGGC
>CAYVPD010000423.1:0-1605 GCA_964453545.1 uncultured Gemmatimonadaceae bacterium | reverse complement strand
CGTCGACCGCACAACTCGACGGGATCGCCCCACGCACGATCGGCCCTGCCGTGATGAGCGGCCGTTTTGTTGACATGGCTTTTATCGAGTCAAACCCGTCGATCTTCTATGCGGCCTCATCTACGGGCGGCATCTGGAAGACCGTCGACGGCGGTGTGACGTGGACCGATGTGTTCGGCGACCAGGCCACCCACTCGATTGGCGACGTGGAAGTGCACCAGCGCGACACGGCCGTGGTTTGGGTCGGGACGGGTGAACGCGCCAGCCGGCAGTCCTCCTCGTGGGGTGATGGCGTCTACAAGTCGACCGATGGCGGTCAGACGTGGCGCAACATGGGTCTCGAAGACTCGCACCATATCGGGCGCATCCGGCTGCACCCCGACAACCCCGACATCGTCTATGTCGCGGCGATGGGCCATCTCTGGGGCCCGAACGAAGAGCGCGGGCTCTATCGCTCCACCGACGGCGGCGAGAGCTGGAAGCGCATTCTTGACGTCGATGACGAGACGGGCGTCGTCGATGTGATTTTGAGCCCCGGCAACCCTGACGTGATGTTTGCCTCGAGCTATCAGCGGCAGCGCCGGCCCTGGGGCTTCCACGGTGGCGGCCCCGGCTCGGCCCTGTGGAAGAGCACCGACGGCGGCGACACCTGGACCCGCCTCACCAACGCGGGACTCGACAACGGGCTACCGACCGGCGACATGGGGCGCATCGGCATCGACATCTACCGGGCCGATCCGCGCATCGTCTACATCAGCCTCGAGCAGGGCGAGCGCTACAACGCCTCGACCGCCTACGAGCAGCGCCTGGCCGGCATCTATCGCTCTGAAGACGGGGGCGAGACCTGGCAGCAGATGTCTGACTGGAATCCCCGGCCGATGTACGCCTCGCAGATCACGGTCGACCCCAATGACGACCAGCGCATCTACATGGTCAACAGCTATTCGTGGTCAGACGACGGCGGGCGCACCTTCACCGTGCCGCGCCAGACGCTGCATGGCGACGACCGGCTGGTCTGGGTCGACCCCTCGAACTCCAACCACGTCGTCAAAGCCGACGATGGCGGCATCGGCATTTCGTGGAATCGCGGCGAGACCTTCGTCTACGTGACCAACCTGCCGGTCAGCCAGTTCTACCGCGTCGGTCTCGACAACTCGGTGCCCTTTAGGGTCTGCGGAGGGCTGCAGGACAACGGCAGCTGGTGTGGCCCCAGCGCGACCTACCGCGCCGAGGGCATCTTGAATGAAGATTGGACGAAGTGGGGCGGCGGCGACGGGTTCCGCAACGTCATCGACACCACCGACAACCGCACCCTTTACGTCGAGAGCCAGTACCTCGGCCTCAACCGCCGCGACCTGGTGACGGGCGAAACCAAAGACATTCGCCCCAACCAGCCCGAGGGCTTCATCAGCCCGCGCCGCAACTGGCGCACGTGGCCTGACATGTCGGATCCCGAGGAGCGCCTCGGCAACGCGATGCCTCCGGGCAACTGGGACGGTCCGTTCATCATCTCGCCCCATGACGCCAACACGCTCTACGCCGGGCTCAATGAGCTCTTCGTGAGCCGGGATCAGGGCGATACCTGGACCGCACTGGGCGACCTCA
>CAYVPD010000422.1:0-1605 GCA_964453545.1 uncultured Gemmatimonadaceae bacterium | reverse complement strand
TTCCGTCTTGCCCCGACCGTGGGCGGTCTGCTTTCGGTTGACCTGATCGGCACCTATGCGCGCGGCTTTCCTTCGACCAACGACGGCTTCGGCTCAAGCGCTTCGGCCTTTGGGTACGGGCTGCGCGTGGGGCTGTTGCGCGAGTCGTTCACCCTGCCGGGCGCGACGGTTTCGATCGTGCGCCGTCATGTCAGTGACGTGTCGTGGTCGGGCATCGACGGGGCGACACCGGGTCGGGTCGAGTTGGCAGGGCCGCGGGCGACATCGGTGCGCGCCACGGTCGGCAAAGACCTGCTGGCCCTCGGCATCACGGCCGGACTCGGTTGGGACCGGGTCGAGGCCGATGGAAGCCTGATCGCCGGTACTGCCGCGGTGGCCTCGGCCTTCGAGTCGTTTCGCACCGAGCGCGCCATGATGTTTGCCGGGGTGACGGCGACCTTTTTGGTGCTCCAGCTCAACGGGGAATTCGGCTACGCGGCCGGCTTCGACGCGCTTGAGCCGGCGCCGGCTGCTGGAGCGTTTGATCCGTCGGCCGGAAGCATCTTCATTACGGCGTCGGCACGACTGCTCTTCTGAGGGCTGAGCCGACTGTGCAGACCACCTCGCCCACGCTCACCGACGAAGACCGCCGGTTTCTCGACCGGGCACGCGAGCTCGCGCACCGCGGACGCGGCCACGTGCTCCCGAACCCGATGGTCGGCTGCGTGCTCGTTCGGGAGCACGTCGTCGTCGGCGAGGGCTGGCACGAGCGCTACGGCTCGGCCCACGCCGAGGTGAACGCCATCGCCCTCGCCGGCGACAACGCCCGCGGCTCGACCGCCTACGTTTCGCTCGAGCCGTGCCGTCATGAGGGCAAGACGCCCGCATGCACCCGGGCGCTGATCGCCGCAGGCGTGGCCCGCGTCGTGTTTGGTGCGGCCGACCCCGGTGCCGACTCCTCGGGTGGAGCTCGAGAGCTGGCCCAGGCCGGCCTCGACGTCGTCGGCCCCGTGCTGAGCCCGCTCGAGGGCTACCGCGACAACCCGGCCTTTTTCCACCGCTTCACCTCGGCGGGCGACACCACGCCCTACATCGCGGCCAAGCTTGCCCTCTCGCTCGACGGCGCAATTGCTGCGGCCCCCGGTGAACGCACGCAGCTGACCGGCCCCGAGGCCGCGCGGGCCACCCACGAGCTGCGCGCCGGGTTTGACGCGATTGTCGTAGGGGCCAATACCGCGCGCATTGATGACCCGATGCTGACGGTGCGCCATGGGTTCACGACCCGGCGCCCGCTCGTGCGCATCGTGCTCGACCCCAGCGCATCGCTCGCCGCATCGCCCGGCGCCGCGCTGCAGGTCGTGCAGACCGCGCGGGAGACCCCGACCTGGGCGATCTGCAGCGAGCAGGCCGACGCGGCTCGCGTCGCGCGGCTCGAAGCCGCCGGAGTCACGGTGCACCGCGTCGCGTCAGACGTCAGCCCCGCGTCAGGCGACAGTCAGGCATCAGCTGTGTCGCAGCACCTCGACCCGGCGGTGGTGGCGCGGGTGTCGCATGAGGCGGGGCTGCACGCCGTGTTGATCGAGGGCGGGGGACAGGTCGTGCGCTCCTTTCTGCGACAAGGCCTGA
>CAYVPD010000421.1:0-1607 GCA_964453545.1 uncultured Gemmatimonadaceae bacterium | reverse complement strand
TGGGCCGCGGAGCGTCGCGAAGAACAGGCCTTCACCTCCGAAGACGGCCGACTTGATGCCTCGCACCATTTCGATGTCGTACTGCACCGACGGTGCCAGAGCAACCAGGCATCCGGTATCGACCCGAAGTGTCTCGCCCGGAGCCAGCTCGCGCTCCATCAGCGTGCCGCAGGCGTTCAGGAAGGCCCAGCCGTCCCCCTGCAGCCGCTGCATGATGAACCCTTCGCCGCCGAAGAGTCCGACGCCCAGGCGCTTCTGAAATGCGATACCAATCGACACACCCTTCGCCGCGCAGAGAAACGCGTCTTTCTGGCAAATCAGCTCGCCCCCCATCTGCGCGAGGTGCGCCGACACGATGCGCCCCGGAATCGGTGCTCCAAAGGCCACCTTGCGCTTGCCGGAGCCCTGGTTGTGAAAGACCGTCATGAAGAGCGACTCGCCCGTAAGGAGCCGCTTGCCGGCGCCGAGCAGCGCTCCCATGAAGCCGCCACCCTGCGAGGCCGAGCCATCGCCAAAGATGGTCTCCATGGCGATGCCGTCTTCCATGTACATCATGCCACCGGCTTCGGCGACTACCGCCTCTTGCGGATCAAGTTCAATCTCGACGAACTGCATGTCGTCGCCCTTGATCTCGTAATCGACCTCATGCATCGCGGCCATCAGCGATCTCCACGATGGAGGTAATCCAAGGCCAGGTTGGCCATGGCTTTGACGCCGACCGGGAGCGCCCCCTCGTCGGCAAAGAAGTACGGTGAGTGGTTGGCTGGCGCACTGCGCGGGTCCTGGCCCTCAGGCACGATGCCCAAGAAGAAGAACACCCCGGGAATCACCTCTTGGAAGCGCGAGAAGTCTTCGGCACCCGTGATCGGGTTACGCAGCCACACGCGGTCAGAGCCCGCCGCCCGCTGAAGCGTCGGCACGGCCCAGTCCGTCAGATCGGGATCGTTGTAGGTGACGACATTGCCGAAGTCGATGCGCACCTCGGCCTCGGCTCCGGCGCTGGCCGCAATCTGCTCCGCCGTACGGCGAATGCGCTCATGAATGTCGAGCTGCATATCGCGATCAAAGGTGCGAATCGTGCCCACCAGCGTGACCGAGTCGGGAATGATGTTGCCGCGCACCCCACCGTGCATGCTGCCGATGGTCACGATCGCCGGAGCGCTGGTGACATCGGTCTGGCGCGAGGTGATCGTCTGCAGACCCATGACGATCTGAGACGAGACCACGATGGGATCGACCCCGCCCCACGGCACCGCACCATGCGTCTGCCGCCCGCGCACTGTGATGGAAAGATTGTCTGACGCCGCCATGGTCCCGCGCGGACGATAGGTGATCGAACCGACAGGCTCAGGCCACACGTGCAGCCCGAAGATGGCTTCGGGAGCTGGATCGGCCATCGCGCCCTGCTCGATCATCAGTGACGCCCCGCCCTCTTCACCCTCAGGCGGACCCTCCTCAGCCGGCTGAAAGAGAAAGACGATGGTGCCGGGAATGTCGTCTCTGACGCGAGACAGCACCTCGGCGGCCCCCATCAGGATGGCCACGTGGTTGTCATGGCCGCAGGCATGCATGACCCCGACCTCCTGCCCGTTGTACTCCGTGCGCTC
>CAYVPD010000420.1:0-1608 GCA_964453545.1 uncultured Gemmatimonadaceae bacterium | reverse complement strand
CTCCAAGACGGTCAACATGCCCGAGGAGGCGACGGTCGAAGACATTGAAGCTCTGCATCTGCTCTCGTGGGAACTGGGCCTGAAGGCTGTTGCGATCTACCGCGACAATTGCAAGGTTGCCCAGCCATTGTCGACCGCCAAGAAGGACGACAACAGCGCCGACGCAGCGGCAGAGGCAACAGCAATCGCCGAGCAAGTGATCGAGAAGATCGTGCACAAGCCAGTTCGTCAGAAGCTGCCGCGGACCCGTTCGTCCAAGACGTTCGAGTTCCGTGTTGCTGACTGCAAGGGCTTCGCCACGGTCGGTGAGTACGAGCACGGACAGCCCGGTGAGATCTTCCTCACCGTGTCGAAGCAGGGTTCGACGCTCGCTGGCATCATGGATGCCTTCGCCAAGTCGGTCAGTTACGGTCTGCAGTACGGCGTGCCGTTGCGGGCCTATGTCGAGGCGTTCACGAATATGAAGTTTGAGCCAGCCGGCATGACTGATGACCCAGATGTGCGCTTCGCTGGCTCCATCATGGACTACCTGTTCCGTCGCCTTGCGCTCGAATACATGACGTACGACGAGCGTGCAGAACTCGGCATCTTTACGGTGGCCGAGCGGACCCAGCCGACGCTTCCCGGTGTCGATGAAATGACCATTGAGTCATCGATGGGATCCGAGATCGTTGCCGATCCGAAGTCGATTCCTACGGCTGACGAATTGATCGCCGGCTTGGAAGCAGGGACGATCGCCCCAACGGTCGAGGACAACACTCCGGCCCGTGGCGTGGTGCGCCCGGCTGATGCGCCGATGTGCATGCAGTGTGGGGTCCACATGGTGCGAGCCGGTTCGTGCCACGCCTGTCCGTCATGCGGGAGCACGTCCGGCTGCAGCTGAAGATTGGGGATCTTTAGGTGTCTCCCTAGAGGCGACACCTAAACGCTCAAGAGAACAAGCAAAACTTGGCGAACTTGGGTTGAGACGGTGTCTCCCTGCGGGCCTTGCTCGCAGGGAGACACCGTCTCTGGTGTTACACCCACTTCTCATACTCCTTGGGGTGGCACTCCTATTGACTGGTCGAGGTAAGCGATGACCTCAGCCGTGACAGTCTTTCGCCCCAGAGAAGTCGACGATGAGGTTCTTGAGCGTCTGCTAGGCAAGAAGCGACTCCCCGAGGAGCATGCACAGGCACCCGTAATCCTCGTTGATGGTCGGATCCACCTAGCTGGCTCGCGCTGGCTCCTTCGTAAGTACTTGTACCGACCCGTCGACTCGACGATCCTCAGCCACGCGCGTCGTCTGGCTCACTACATCGACTACCTGCGCAATGAGCGCGGGCTCGACGACCCTGACCCCGCTCAAGCGGATCTATTCGCCGCGGGCGAGGAGGATTTACGTGCCCTCTATCGCGCTCGCCAGTTCAAACCGGAGACGGCAGTCTCGTCGGACACATGGCGCGCACACCTGAGCACAATCAAACAGGTTCACGAATATCTCGCTGCGACCTATCAGGCGCCCATTCCGTTTCGAATCACCACCTTCACCACTCCGGCAGGAACTACTGCAACCTCCGCCGTTGACCTGAGACCGCGAAGTCGGACTGCGAGCCGCGGTCTCCCGCT
>CAYVPD010000419.1:0-1612 GCA_964453545.1 uncultured Gemmatimonadaceae bacterium | reverse complement strand
TCGAACCGATCGGCGCGGCGTAACCAAGTCCGCCTGAGAACTGCAAGCCCTGTGCACGCACCTCGCGCGGCCCGAACAGCAGTATGGCTGCGATGAACACGCCAGTCGCGACCGTTCTGCTGCCAAATCTGGCGATTGTCTGAGACACCCCACGTACTCCCAAAAAAGAAATGGGCTTTTCACAAGGACTGAAAAAACGGACGACTCCCCCCCAAACCTCGTGCCAACACATACAAGGCTGCAAGTCTCGCAGTTGGCGGGCTTGTCAGCTTGGGGCACCTCAGGGATCTTGCAGGCTTTCAGTCAACCGAATCTCGACCCGTTCCACACCAACTCTGTCCGGAGACGCGACACCATGGCGGTACGCCTTCGCTTGCTTGCCCTGCCCCTTCTGGCTTCGGCAGCTTTTTCTGCCTGCGCAACCGCAGGAGCGGCAACTCCTCACCCGGTTTCATCGCAGTCTACGATACGTTCGGACGATGTCCCTCCGGCGGCTCGTCCGGCTCGGACGCGTGACAACGGTCCCAAGCCGTACGCCGAGGTCATCACCCCAGAGGCCATCACCGACGAGGGCATCTTCAAGGTGCATCGCGTAGGTGAGAACTGGTTCTACGAGATCCCGAACGAGCGTCTGGATGAAGAGCTGCTGCTCGTCACGCGCATTGCCCGCACCCCCGACGGCGCCGGCTACGGCGGCTCCAAGGCCAACACTTCGGTGGTTCGTTGGGAGCGCAAGGGAAACCGCGTGCTTTTGCGTCTTGTCAGCCATGAGAACGTTGCCGACACGGCACTGCCGGTGGCACAGGCGGTGGCCAACTCGAACTTCGAGCCTGTCATTCAGGCCTTTGACATTGCAGCCCTCTCGCCCGACTCGTCGGCGGTCGTGATTGACATCGGCGCCCTCTTCACGGGTGACGTCCCGCTGCTCGGACTTCCGTCGCGCACGCGCACGCGATTCGGAGTGCGGCGCGTAGATGGCGACCGTACGTTTGTCGAGTACATTCGCGCCTTCCCGACCAATGTCGAGGTGCGGCGAGTCCTCACCTACGAAGCGACGCAGGCTCCCTCCAACGGGCAGACCAACACGCTGTCCATGGAGATGCACCACTCCATGGTCGAGTTGCCGTCTGACCCGATGGAGCCACGTCTTTGCGACCCGCGTGTCGGGTTCTTCTCGATTGAGCAGGTCGATTACGGCCTCGACACCCAGCGGGCGACGGAGCGCTGCTATGTCACTCGTTGGCGTCTCGAGCCCAGCGATCCCGAGGCCTTCGCCCGCGGTGAACTGGTCGACCCCGTGAAGCCGATCATCTACTACATCGATCCGGCGACGCCTGAGAAGTGGCGCCCCTACCTCAAGCAGGGCATCGAAGATTGGCAGCCGGCCTTCGAAAAGGCAGGATTCAAGAATGCCATTATCGCCATGGATCCGCCCTCGCCCGAAGAAGATCCTGAGTGGGACCCCGAAGACGCCCGGTATTCGGTGATCCGCTACCTGGCCTCTGACATTCAAAATGCCTCGGGGCCGCGCGTACATGATCCGCGCACCGGAGAGATTCTCGAGTCTGACATTCAATGGTACCACAACGTGATGAACCTGCTGCGCAACTGG
>CAYVPD010000418.1:0-1613 GCA_964453545.1 uncultured Gemmatimonadaceae bacterium | reverse complement strand
TCAGTCGGGCTTGTCCGCCTCTTTGCGCAGCGCGGTTCGCAAGGCAACGACAAATCCTCCCCAGACGAAGCCGCAAACGGCGATCATCGTGATCCAGGTCGAGGTCGTCATCGTGTCTTGAGCAAGCGGGCAGGCAAGAGAAACGGGCGGCGTTCACGGGAGACGAGGCCCGACGCCAGCATCGCATGCGCGCACGCGGCTGGAGCAAGGCTGCGCAAAGAACCCCCAAAGGTGTCTGAGGTGCCGAGCCGAGGCAAGGCGAGAATTTGCCCTAGTTCAGCACTTCGACAGTGACCGACGCAACGTTGGCGACCGGGCGATCATCACCGTCACTGGCGGCAACAACCATGGCCACAGGCAGCGTGCCACCGACATCAGGCACGCGCACGCGCACCGAAAGGCGCGCCGCCGCCTGATCCCGAATCAGCACCAGCCGATACTGCGGCCCACCGATGGCCGCCGTGACGGGCACCTCGGCCAACGCCTGCCATCCGCCGCCGGCCTCTTCAACGCTCTCGATCTCTCCGCCCGCCAGCTCGACCACCGCAGCCCCAATGGGCTCATTGGCTTTGACCACGACCTCGACAAAGCCCGGGCCACGCGGCTGACTGTCGGTGCAGCTGGCGGCAACCAGCAGTACCAGGAAGAGCCCGGCAAGGCGCCGCAATGCACTCATTGTCCACCTCCTGAACCCGCCTGCCCCATGGCACGCAGCACCTGTGCAGAGGGAGTGCCTGACTGCACGCTGCGCAGCCAGCTACGCAGGTCGCCGACATCGTAGACACCATTGCCATTGGCGGCGACATCGAGAGCCTCCATCAGCTGCCCATCGATCTCGGGCCCTCCGAGAAATGGCTGTACCAATCCTTCAAAGCCGATCGAGAAACCGGCCGAGACGGTGAGCGGCCCTGAAATCGCCCGCTGCACCGGGTTTTCGCTTCCGCTTGCGCCGCCAGACCAGCTCGTGAAAGCAAAGCCCGAGCGCGGCACGGCCGAAAACGTGACCGTCTGTCCCAGATCAAACCACGGTTCACCACTGGGTGGCGACACGTTCACGGTGCCCGGGGGCACCCCGAGCACTGCGCCCGTCACGTCAGTGGTAACGCGCGCCTGCTCTCCCGCGTAGCGCGCCACCAACTCGACATTTTCAGTGCCCACGATCACCGTGCGAATGCGTGCGTTGGATCCTTCGTCGCCCCATCCCACAAACGGACGCCGCAATCCCGGTCCGAGGCTGTCGCCGGCTTCTGCCGAGACAACCACGGACTCAAAGGGCGCCAGGCTCAATTTGACCGTGTCGCGCAGGTTCAACGGCTCATCATTCAACCGTACCAGCCCGTCGCGCTCTGCTCCCTCGACCCGCAGCGTCAGCGTCTGAAGCCGTGCCAAGGCGTCAAAGGTCACCACACCGTTGGTCTCGGTGATGTCGGTGATCGTGATTCCGAGCGCCGGCCCGGCCTGACGGCGCGCGGCAGGACGCGTGCCCGCGTGAAACGCCGTGTTGCCCGACAAGCCAGGAAACGGGTCTCCTGGATCGGCGCGATTCCGGTAGGCGTTCAGGTCATCGAGGCCGTCAGCCTGCTGCAAGCGCACCCCCTGAGCAGTCGGCGTAG
>CAYVPD010000417.1:0-1618 GCA_964453545.1 uncultured Gemmatimonadaceae bacterium | reverse complement strand
CGATGCGCAGGGAAACACCCTGGGTACGCTCTTCATACGCAACCATACCGGGATCGTGAGTCTTGCGAGCTCTCTTGGCGGGGGTGTCTCGGCTGGTGTGAATGTGAAGTTGATCCAGCAACGGGTGACGTGCCGGGGCCAGTGTGATGACCCTGGCGTCGACGCGACCAATGTGGTGTTTGACGCCGGACTTCAGTGGCACGGCGTGTTGGGCCTTCCGCTGACGCTGGCCGGTGCGTTGGTTCACGCTGGATCTGACGTGCAGTTCTTCAACGCTGAGCAAGCTGACCCGCTCCCCACGCGCGTGCGCTTGGCGGCGGCTTATGATTTGGCGAGGCATGTGACCGACAATCCGGACCTGCGAGCTCTCATAAGTGTCGAGCTCGAGGATCGCTGGGGTGACGTGGGGGCACCCGCCACCTACATCGGATCTGAAGTCTCTGCGGGGCGCGACGAGGCGCTCTACTTGCGGGCTGGATACGTCTTTGGGGCCGATCTTCAGGTCGATGGCGCGGCCGTCGGAGTCGGGTTGCGCTATGGGCGGGTTGATCTTGGTATTGCCAAGTCACTCGTTACCAATGCGGCGACCGGAGAGGCTGATCCGGCCTACCTGACACTCGGTTTTGGCTTCTGACCGGGCTCTCGGCCTTGGCTCGGGGGTGTCCGCGGTCGTTGCGTCTTGTGCTGAGCGCTTTGGGCGTCTGCGTGACGATCCCTGCGGGCACGGCGGCTCAGCAGCGTCCACAACCGCTGATATCTGAAACCTCTTCGCTGGCGCTGTCGTTGGTCGTGCCCGGTGCAGGGCAGGTGCGTCAGCGTCGATGGGCCGAGGGCTTCGCGTTTGCGGGGTTGGAGCTGCTCGGTTGGTGGTTCTGGGCGGAGCAGCGCGCTACAGGAGGCAGGTTTCGCGACCGCTACCGGTCACTGGCCGATGCTTCGGCCCGCCTGGCGCCCAGTGCATCTTCTGGGGACTTCGAGTACTTCGAGCGAATGGGGCAGTGGTTGCGTTCGGGTGCGTTTGATGCCGATCAAGGGCAACCGGGTCTCCAGCCTGAGACGGATCTGTCGACGTGGAATGGCGCGCAATGGCGTCTCGCCGCCAACCTTCATCTGCAAGGAAATATCGGTGCGCTTCCGGGCTCTGCGGGGTATGAGGCTGCCTTGGCCGTCTATCGCTCCCGCGCTTATGGCGAGGGATTGCTATGGGATTGGTCGGCAGATCCCGATGCACAGCTGGAGTTTCGCAGCCTGATGAAGCGTAGCGACGAGGGCTTTCGACGGGCCGGGTTGGCCGTCGGCATGATCGTTGCGAACCATTTGGCGGCACCTATCGAGCTCATGTTGCGACGCCACACTCCAGTGGATCGTGTCGACCTCGAACTTCTCTCGAGCACGACGTCGCCTTTGGGCAGTCCCTGGCTGGTTCTGCGCGTGATTCCCTGATTTCGGAATGTGATATGAGCGAAGTGCAACGCCCCACCGAGGCTGCGATCGTGCAGGCCTTGAGGCGCAGCGAACATGGGCCCGTGAAGTCGAAGACGCTTGCGGCGCAGTTGGGTGTGCCCACGCACGAGTGCTCCGACTTCAAGCAGCAGCTGCGCGAGCTCGAAGAACGCGG
>CAYVPD010000416.1:0-1622 GCA_964453545.1 uncultured Gemmatimonadaceae bacterium | reverse complement strand
GTTGAGCGGGGTGCTTCAATCAGAAGACAACGTTGCACGCCTTGAAGCTGCGGAAATTCTCTTCCCCATCTACGAGGGCGATGCCGATCATGAGAATCAGCTCAGAGTAATCGATATTCAGGCTGCATCATCTGACGATCCCCCTCCCAGTCCCGCGCCCGCGGGAATGTGCTTCGTCAAGCGGATCTGAACCCCGGGCACGGGGCCCTGCCCCGCGCTGAAGCGCGCCAGAGTCTGCGACGCCGCGCGCCATACGAGGTTGTCTTCGACCGCACCCAGGTCGGCACCCACGACGTCGAGCTCGACTCCCGGCTCGTCGCGCGGGGAGAGCTCGACTCGATCGCCTGAAAAAGCGTGTCGATCTCGTGAAAGCCGTCGTCGCGGCGGGCACCGATCTGCAACGAGAGATTGACCTTGGCGGGCGCCTTGATGCGTACGCCACTCACGAGAGGCCATCCTGCTCAACGCGATCATGAGAGAGCTCAAGTTCACGCTCGACGGCAGAATCCAGCTTGTTCTCACTGGCGGTCATGTCTCCGAGCGAGAGCCCCAACTCCCGCGCATACCAGAGCCCGATCAACGTCACGGGAATGAAGCCCCCGAGATGATAGCCGTACGCAAAGGCCAGCGTACGAGCTGCCTCTACGCCGTAGACAGTCTCAAGGGAGAAGGCGACCGACATGTGGAAGGTGCCGAAAAACCCGGGGGCTGCAGGCAGAGCAACCCCGAAACCGACGACACCCTCGGTGAAGAAGGCTGCCGCTATCCCGGCGTCGATACCAAAGGCCAGCATGCCCAGATAGAACGAGAGTCCGTGCCAGAGCCAGAAACCGATCGACCACGCCAGCGCCAGCGCCAGACGTCTGGGGTCTCGCACGATCGAGACGGCCTGCAGAAAAGCCTGCAAGGCATCGATCACGCTGCGCGCTACGCGCTCTGGGAGTGCACGCCGAGCCAGCCCGCCGGCGAGTTGTACCACCTGCGCAGGAAAGGCCAGCAGGAGCACAAGCACCAACAGTACACCGCCGATCAGGATCACGGCCGTGCGCAGCAGAGCTTCGAAGGTGGCACCCAGGGTCACCTCAGGAAATCCGGGCAGCAGCACCACGCCGACGAGAATCGCGGCTAGAACGATGCCATCGAGTACCCGCTCTACCACTAGCGATCCGAGCGCCCCTGCTGCGCCGACCTTCGGCTCGAGTCGGGCAAACGAGTACGCCCGCGCAAACTCTCCGACGCGTGCGGGGAGCAGGTTGTTGGCCATGAACCCGATGTTGATCGCGGCCCAGCGAGCCCGCAGCGAGGTATCGGGCTCGATGGGATGCAAGAGCACCCGCCAACGCAAAGCGCGAATGAAGAACCCGAAGGTGGCCACAAAGACAGCGCCCCCCAGCAGCCACGGGTTTGCGGCGCTGACCTCGCTCCACACTGCGCCCAGGTCGACCCCTCGCAGGGTCAGCCAAATCAGAAGGGCAGATACGGCAAAGCCGATGACGGCCTTGAGGTTCACGCGGCGCCTCGTGCCCGCCGCAGCAGTTCGGCCATCTCCGAGACGGCGCGCTCCAGCCCGACCAGAACCGCACGCGAGATCACGGAGTGCCCAATGTTGAGCTCCTCGATCT
>CAYVPD010000415.1:0-1655 GCA_964453545.1 uncultured Gemmatimonadaceae bacterium | reverse complement strand
TCGGACGGTGTCGGCCGTCATCCAGGCGTTCTTCGGATCCAGCCAGCTGTCTCAGTTCATGGACCAGACCAACCCCCTGGCCGAGATGACGCACAAGCGTCGCCTTTCGGCGCTGGGGCCGGGCGGTCTGACCCGCGAGCGTGCGGGCTTCGAGGTGCGAGATGTGCACTATTCGCACTACGGCCGCATGTGTCCGATTGAGACGCCTGAAGGTCCGAACATCGGTCTGATCACCTCGCTGACGACCTATGGGCGCATCAATGAGCTCGGCTTTGTCGAGACCCCCTATCGCAAGGTCGTGAAGGGCAAGGTCACCGACGAAATCGAATGGCTCTCCGCCAACGAAGAAGAAGAGGCGCGCATCGCGCAGGCCAACGCACCGCTCGCCGACGATGGATCCTTCGTCAATGAGTTCGTGCTCTGCCGCGAGCGCGGTGACTTCCCGCTTCTGCGGCCTGAAGACATCGACTACATGGACGTGGCGCCTGACCAGATGGTTTCGGTGGCTGCAGCCATGATTCCGTTCCTCGAGCACGACGACGCCAACCGGGCGCTCATGGGCTCGAACATGCAGCGCCAGGCCGTTCCGCTGCTCTACACGGATTCGCCTCTGGTCGGGACCGGGCTGGAGTTCAAGCTCGCCCGCGACTCGGGCGCCGTGATTACGGCACGCCGTGGCGGTGAAGTGGTGCACGTTTCGGCTGAAGAGATCGTGATCGATGCAGGTCGAGCCGACGCAGGCAACGGCGATGCGCCGCTCGCCCGTCTCGCCCAGTTCGATCGCTACCGCCTGAAGAAGTTCTTCCGGACCAACCAAGACACGGCGATCAACCAGAGTCCGCTGGTGGCGCTGGGGCAGAAGATCGAAGAAGGCCACATTTTGGCCGACGGCCCGAGCACCGACAACGGCGAACTGGCCCTGGGCCGCAATGTCACCGTGGCCTTCATGCCGTGGTATGGCCACAACTTCGAAGACGCCATCGTAATCAGCGAGCGCCTAGTGAAAGACGACGTGTTCACGTCGATCCACATTCAGGAGCTCGAACTGCACGTACGCGATACGAAGCGCGGCATGGAAGAAATCACGCGCGAAATCCCCAATGTCGCCGAAGAGTCGCTGGTCGATCTCGACGAGCGGGGCATCGTTCGCGTCGGAGCTCGCGTCAAAGCGGGCGACATTCTCGTTGGCAAGATCACCCCGAAGGGTGAGACGGAGCTGTCGCCTGAAGAGAAGCTGCTGACGGCCATCTTTGGTGAGAAGGCCAAAGACGTCAAAGATTCTTCGCTGCGTCTCTCGCCGGGCATGGCTGGAACGGTCATCGACGTCAAAATCTTCTCGCGCCGCATCGACGATGCGCTGCTAGAAAAAGATCACGGTGAGCGCATCGGCCGTCTGCGTCAGGAGGAGCGTGACGAGATCCAGCGCATCAACGAGGCTCGCGACGAGGAGCTCTCGGAGCTTCTTGAGCGCCAGACCGTTTCGCTGATGCTCAAGCGCTCAACCGTTGAGCCGTATCTGGAGGAGGGCACCAAGCTCACCAAGGCCCAGATTCAAGAGATCAATTTCTCCAAGGTCGATCTCTCGACGCTCAAGGTGCAGAACAAAGAGGCCAACGAGCGCATTCGTCGTCTGGTCGATGAGGCCCAGACGCGCG
>CAYVPD010000414.1:0-1659 GCA_964453545.1 uncultured Gemmatimonadaceae bacterium | reverse complement strand
CCCCTCAGGCGGGTCAGGGCCCGGGCTGCTGCCCCTTCGGCGGTTTGGTTACGTTTCCGGCCATGAATGCTCCTGCCGCCCGCCTGTCCAGTGAAATCGCCCGCCGTCGGACGTTCGCCATTATCTCGCACCCAGATGCGGGAAAGACGACGCTGACGGAAAAGTTGCTGCTGTACGGAGGTGCGGTGCATCTGGCCGGGTCGGTCAAGGCACGCCGGGCGCAGCGGCACGCGACCAGTGACTGGATGAAGATGGAGCAGGAACGCGGGATCTCGGTAACCTCGTCGGTCATGCAGTTCGATTACGAGGGGTTCCGCATAAATCTGCTCGACACCCCCGGGCACCAAGATTTCAGTGAAGACACGTACCGCACGCTCGTCGCCGCCGACGCAGCGGTAATGCTGCTGGACAATCGGAAGGGCGTCGAAGAGCAGACCCGCAAGCTCTTCAATGTCTGCAAACTGCGGCGCACCCCGGTGTTCACTGTAGTCAACAAGTGCGATCGGCCGGGCGAAGATCCGTTCAAGTTGCTCGACGACGTCGAGGCCGACCTTGGAGTAACGTGCTATCCCGTGACGTGGCCCGTGTTCGATGGCGCACGGTTCGTCGGGATCTTTGACCGGTTCGAAAACGAGGTGCTCTGCTTCGAGCGCGCAGAAGACCACGGAGCCACACGGGTCGAGGCTGATCGCTTTGTTCTTGATGCCCCGGAGTTGCCGGCACGGATTGGGGCGTCGGCGGTGCAGCGCCTGCGCGACGACATCGAGCTCTTGGACATGGCCGGCGCGTCGTTTTCACCTGATCAGGTTGCCGAGGGCACGCTTTCGCCGACGTTCTTTGCCAGCGCGCTCACGAACTTTGGCGTCGAATCGTTTCTGCGAAGCTTTCTCGCCCATGCGCCCGCTCCCGTGCCACGTGCGAGCTCGTCAGGCGTGATCGCCCCTGAAGAGTCGGAGTTCACCGGCTTCGTCTTCAAGATTCAGGCGAACCTCGACCCCAAGCATCGCGATCGTATTGCCTTTGTTCGCGTCTGTTCCGGCCGCTTCGAAGCGGGCATGGAGGTGCGGAACCTGCGCACCGACAAGCCCGTGAGGCTGGCGCAGCCCCAGACGTTTGTCGCCCGCGAGCGTCAGGCGGTCGAAGAAGCGTGGCCCGGCGACGTGGTCGGCATTCACGACCGAGGCTCACTCAGAATCGGTGATACGCTGAGTGCGGGCCCTGTCGGAGAGTATAGCGACATTCCCCGCTTCAGCCCGGAGCACTTCGCTCGGGTGCAAGTGCCCGATCCCTTGCGGCGCAAGCATCTCGATACGGGGCTTCGCCAGCTGGGTGAGGAGGGCGCGGCCCAGGTCTTCTATGCAGAATCGATCGCCGGTCCAGCACCGATGGTCGGCGCCGTGGGCCCTTTGCAGTTCGACGTACTGCTTCATCGCCTTGAGCATGAATACAACGTGATCGCGCGGCTCGAGCGCCTGCCGTACACCGCCGCCCGTTGGGTTACGGGCGACGAATCGGAGATCCGGCGGGTGGCCGCAGGCTATGACCGGGTTTTGGTCGAAGACGCGCGGGGTCGGCCATTGATCTTGTTTCAGAGCGAATGGTCCCTGCAGCGTACCGAAGAAAACGAGCGGGAGAAGCTGACCTTTCACGCTGTCGCTC
>CAYVPD010000413.1:0-1659 GCA_964453545.1 uncultured Gemmatimonadaceae bacterium | reverse complement strand
ATGCGCCGCGTCTCCGGCGATCAGGAGCCCCTGAGACTGCCAGCGGTCGGCCAGGAGCGCGTGAAACGTGTAGACCACGGCTCGTTCGATCTCATAGTCATCGGCGGGCATCCACTGACGAAGCAAGGCGCGCAGCGCTTCGGGCTTGAGCAGCGTCTCGGTGTCGTCGCCTGGCATCACACGGATCTCGAACCGGCAGCGATCCGCAGGCAGCGGCACCCACGTCGCGGGGCGCTGAGGATTGCAGTACTGCACCGTGACCTCGGGCAAATCAAGCCATGCCATCAGCCCCGGCTCCAGCATGAGATCGACGACGAGCCACTCGGCGTCGGGGCCGAGTTCTTCGAGGTCAGCACCGATCAGACGACGCGTCGGCGAGCTCGCACCGTCGCACCCGATGACCCACGGAGCTCGGCATGCTTGACGATTGCCGTTGAGATCAAGGGCCAGCACTTCGTAGTCGGGGGGTGAATCGGGCCCACGATCGATGCGTCGCACCCCCTCAGCGTCGAAGCCGGTCAGCTGCGTGACGCTGGAGTGGCTCGCGAGCGCGTGCCGCAGCGCACGCTCCAGATCTGGCTGCGAAAACATGTAGCCTTCGGCAAAACCCAGCTCCGACTCGGCCGTGCCGGGTCGGTACCGGTAGAGCACGTCACCGGCGCCATTGACCAGATCCATGCCCTGAACCGGGCGAGAAAACGTCGCCAGGGCCTCACCCAACCCCACCTGCCAAAGCAGCCGGCAGATCTCGTCATCAAAAAAGACTGCCCTCGGCCGCGGGTAGACCTCGGATTCCCGCTCGAACACGACGGTAGACACACCCGCCTGCCCCAGCAGATGCGCCAAGACAGCCCCGGTCGGGCCGAGTCCGATGATGATGACGTCAGCAGATGGCTGCATGGTCGCTGAAGGCTGAAGGGTGCAAGGGTCGAGCGGTCCAGCGTGTCGCGCACGTGAGGAAACCGCCGCCCCAACCTCGGCGCGCCGGGATCGCGCTGTCAAACAAACCCTGTAGAGATCTGGTCAATCAAGCGGTGCGCCTGTAATCTAATGGTTGTATATACAACAGCTCTGGTCGCGCGACGGTCGCGCGGTTGGCCACGCGGTCTGTCATACTGCGCCCCGCTCTTCTACGCAGGTTGAAGTCTCATGTCGTCGGTTCCAGGAAGTCTCGATTTCACCTCGGCTGAGGCTCTCTCGCCTCAGCCCGCATCGGCACGCCTCGCCTCGGTCGGCGTCGCCGTTCCGGCAGAGAGGTATTCGCAAGAAGATGTGCTTAACTGGTTTGGCGAGTCGAACCCCAAGATTCGCAAACTCTTTCACAACAGCCACATCGATGAGCGGGCGCTGTATTTGCCGCCGCGAGTCGACGGATGCGCGGTGGAGGAGTCGAACCAGGAACTGATCGACAAGCATCTGAGCGGCGTGCTCGAACTCGGACCCCAGGCCATCACTGATGCGCTGGAGCCGCTGGGCCTCGAGCCCACCGATCTCGACTTCATTGTCTGCGTCACCAGCACCGGATTCCTCTGTCCAGGTATCTCGGCGCGCATCATTCAGCACATGGGGCTGCGCAACGACATTCAGCGGCTCGACGTCGTCGGCATGGGGTGTAACGCCGCGATGAACGCCATGCAGATGGCGATTCACACGGCAAAT
>CAYVPD010000412.1:0-1668 GCA_964453545.1 uncultured Gemmatimonadaceae bacterium | reverse complement strand
ATCTGACGGAGCGACCGCAAGCGGCGGGGGCGGCGCGGTCTCCATCGGCACGACATCGCTTTTTGTCTGGCGTGAGGGACAGCCGGTGCGCAGCTACAGCGTCGAGGTGGTGCCCGATATGTCGGCGCTCGAACGCCGCATTGAAGCCGTCGCCGAGGGTATCGAGGTCTCGACCATCGGGGGTGACATGGTCGTGCTTTCTGGCACCGTGCAAACGCCCGCGGCGATCCGTCGAGCCGTCGAAATCGCTGAGGCGACGGGCGCGACCGTGGTGAATGACCTCTCGCTCCCCGAGGCCCAGCAGATTTTGCTGCATGTGCGATTTGCCGAAGTCGAACGCAGCGCCATTCGAGAACTCGGCACCGACCTCTTCGTGCAGAATCCGCAAAACGTCGCAGGCGTTGCCAATGCCGACACGTCACTGGTCGAGACGCTGTCCGAAGGCATCGTGCGCCTCTTGCTCGTAGGGGAAGATTACCGACTCGAGAGCGTGATCCGCGCGCTCAAGCAGCGCGGTGAATTTCGCAGCCTCGCCGAGCCGAATTTGCTGGCGGTTGAAGGGCAGGAGGCCACCTTCTTGGCTGGCGGCGAGTTCCCCTTTCCGGTGGTTCAGGGCGGCAACCTCAACGCCGTGACGATCGTCTGGAAGGAGTTCGGCGTACGGCTGGCGTTCACGCCCCGAGTCACCGATGACGGGGCCATTCGTCTGCGCGTGGCCCCGGAAGTCTCATCGCTCGACTTCTCCAACGGACTCGCCGTGGGCGGGTTCGAGATCCCGAGCCTGCTGACGCGGCGGGTCGACACCGAGGTCGAGTTGCGCCCGGGACAGCACCTGGCCATCGCCGGCTTGATCGACAATTCGTTGCTCGAGTCGAGTTCGCGCATTCCGATTCTGGG
The DNA here is from genome assembly GCA_964453545.1 of uncultured Gemmatimonadaceae bacterium. GTDB lineage: Bacteria > Gemmatimonadota > Gemmatimonadetes > Longimicrobiales > Gaopeijiaceae > Gaopeijia. Next base: position 771 of record CAYVPD010000412.1, on the reverse strand, counting down.
CGACATTCCCATACTCGGACTGCTGTTCCGCTCGAAGAATATGCGGCAGCAGCGCAGCGAATTGCTTGTGCTCGTTACGCCGCACCTCGTCTCGCCCAGCGATACGCCGCTGGCGATTCCGTCAGGCGAGCCCGGAAGCTGGGACTGGGTCAAGGGGCTGCGTGATGCGGCGCCCGACTCAGCAGGGGATCGCTGACATGCGCCGTGGAGCCACACTGGTCCTGGTCGCCGTGCTGCTGCTCGGGCTGATCGCCGTACCTGCGCTGGTCATCGATCTCGGAGCCCTGTTCACTGCGAGGGCTGAGGCACAACGCGCGGCCGATGCGGCGGCTCTGGCGGGCGCCTCGGCGTTCGTCGACCACCCGGTGGGTGTCGCAGCCCCCTTCGCCGAAGCGAGAGCCATCGAATACGCCGGCCTCAATCAGGTGCGTAACGCCGCGCTCACGCCCGATGAGGTCACGGTCGACGTTGCGCCCTCTGACCTCCGGGTGCGGGTACGCGTGCGTCGGACCGGCCTGCCAACCCGCTTTGCGCGGTTCTTCGGGGTGCGTGACATGGCGTTCTCGGCCCAAGCCGTGGCCGCTGCCGTACCGGCGTCATCAGCCCGCTGCCTGAAGCCCTTCGCGCTACCGGATATCTGGCACGACGCCGATGACGATGAGAACAACAATCGTCTATGGGATGCCGGCGAGAACTGGGTCTACGAGCCGGGCGAGGGTGACGTTTACCGACGCTTCTCAGGGAACGGTGCGCACGATGAGACCGGCTACG
>CAYVPD010000411.1:0-1680 GCA_964453545.1 uncultured Gemmatimonadaceae bacterium | reverse complement strand
AAGAACGCGGTGGGCCGCACGATGGACCACGCCAGCGGGGCCTGCATGAGCTGCTCTTCAAAGGCCAGCTTGGCTTGCTGAAAGGCCAGCCGGGGTTTTTGTACGCAGATGGCCGACAACTGTACCCAGTGCCGAACGCCATGACGCACCGCCGCCTCAAGCACAACCTGATGCGCGCGGTGGTCGATCGCCCAGGCATCTCGGGGCACCCCACTGCGCGAGGCCATACACGAGATGACGACGTCGAAGCTCTCGCTGCAGAAGCCGTGGGTTTCGACGGAGGCCGCGTCGGTTACATCGCCGAACCGCACTTCAACACCGTCGGGCAGAGCCGCGGCAGGCGAGCGCACGAAGCACACCACGTGGTGCCTACGGGCCCTCAGCTCATGGAGAACCGCTCGGCCGATGGTGCCGGTGGCTCCCAGCAGCAACACGCGCCGGGGCAGGTGCGTTCCGGTGAGATCCGGCTCCACTTCTACCCCGGCAGTGCTGAGATCAGAAGGCCGCCAGCTCCGTAATGCCTCGAAGCACGTCGGGCACCTGCGGCAAAGTCACCTCTTCGATGTCGGGCGCATAGGCGACCCAGACATCTTTCGCGCCGATGCGACGCACTGGGCCATCGAGCCACGCGAAGAGCTCGTCTGAGATGCGGGCACTGATCTCGGCCCCGATGCCGTACGTAACGGCATCTTCGTGCACCACGAGCGCCTTGCTCGTCTTCTTGACCGAGGCGGCGATCGTTTCCATGTCGAGCGGCACGAGGGTGCGCAGGTCGATGACTTCGACGCTGATGCCGTGCTCCTGCTCGGCTAGGCGCGCCGCGTCGAGCGAGCGCTTCACGAGCGCGCCGCAGGTGATCAGCGTCAGGTCTGATCCCTCGCGCACGACCTTGGCCTTGCCGAACGGAATCATGAAGTCGGCGCCCGGATCGCGGCCCTTGTTGTACACTTGGCGGTAGAGATGCTTGTGCTCGAGAAAGAGCACGGGGTCGTCGCCGCGAATCGCTGTGCGAAGCAGCCCGTTGGCGTCTTCGGCATTTGACGGGATCGCGACGCGCAGCCCCGGGGTGTGCGTGAAGAGCGTGGCCCCGGTCTGCGAATGGTAGATGGCGCCGCCTCGCAGATAGCCGCCGTAGGTCGTACGAATCACGACCGGCGACTTGAAGGTGCCGTTGGAGCGGTAGCGCATCGTCGCGACTTCATTGCGAATCTGGTGAAACGCGGGCCAGATGTAGTCGAAAAACTGAATCTCCACGACCGGCTTCATGCCGCGCAGGGCCATGCCCACAGCGCGCCCGACGATGTTGGCCTCGGCCAGCGGTGTGTTGAAGACGCGGTCGCCGCCGAACTGGGTTTGCAGCCCGTGGGTGACCTTGAAAACGCCGCCCTTGCCCTTGACCTCTTCAAGAGCGCCCTCGCGCGAGGCGTCGGCTACGTCTTCGCCGAAGACGACGATGCGGGGGTCGCGCGCCATCTCGGTCTTCATGCACGAGTTCAGCAAGTCGACCATCGTCAACTCGCGGTCGTCCACATACGCAGGCGCGTCTTCGGTGTCAAAGTCGGGGCCGGTCATGTCGACCTCTTCGCTGAAGAGGTGCGTCATCACCGTCTCAGGCGCTGGCTGGGGGTGCTCGAGCGCCTCATCGGCTTGGTTGATCAGCGTGACATTGTCGCGCTTGAA
>CAYVPD010000410.1:0-1683 GCA_964453545.1 uncultured Gemmatimonadaceae bacterium | reverse complement strand
CCCGTGCGATGTGGAGAGGGCCCGTGTCGGGCGAGATGCACAATGCCGCACCGTCCAAGATCCACATGAGGCGCCGAAGGTCGTCACCCAGTGCGTTTTCGACCGTGCGCGCCCGCGTAAGCGCGAGGGCCTCGTGCGCGATGCGTGCCTCGGCGGGCGAAGGCCCCCCAACCAGCACAGGCTGCATGCCGAAGTCGTCTTCGAGCGCTTCCAGAACGCGTGCGTAGCCCTCTGGTGTCCAGTTCTTCTGGAGCTTGCTTGTACCGACAACAACGGCGCAGACCTTGCGCGAGCGCGACTCGAGCCACGATTTCTGCGCGGCGCGCTCCTCTTCGGTGAACGTGATGTTCCAGGTTACCGGATGCGGATCAAGCCCCAGGTGCTCGAGAAACTCGAGGTACTGGTCTTGCACATGCTTCTGGCCCTCAAAGGCGATGCGCTCGTTGGTGAAGAGCCAATTGAGATCGCGGGCCCGATGACGGTCGAAGCCGAGCTTGACCCGTGCCGGCGCCAGTCCGGTGAGTACCCCGGCCTTGAAATAGACTTGAAGGGAGAGCAGCAGGTCATAGGGCTGCTGGGGGTACTGCCGGGCCAAGTCTCGGAACCCCTCCCATGCATCAAGCCCCCGACGACGCCGAAAGATGAGGTAGTCGTCGATGGCCGGGTGGTCGCCTGCGAAGATGCGCGGTACAGGCTGGATGACCCACGTGATGCGGGTCTCTGGCCAGTGCCGCTTGAGCGCGTTGGCCACCGGAAGCACGTGCACCGCGTCGCCGATCGCCGACAACATCACAATGCAGATGTTGCGGGGCGGGCCGTCGGGAAACAGCTGCTGCCACCGGGGGGTGCCCGGCCGGGCGGGGGGCTTCAAGATCGGGGCGCTCCTCGTGAAATCAGACGTCCGGGACCGAAATTCGACGGCGGGTCCCCGCAGGCGTCAGCGCCGCGAGCGCGCCGCGCCAGCTTCAAAAGCTCGCCATTCCTCGGCACTCAATCGCAGACCAGATGCCGTCTCGAACTTACGCAGGGAGCGGGCGAGCCGGGAAGTCATGCGCGTCACAGCCGGATTGGCGTGCACACCGACCACGGCACGATCGAGGTCGAGCACGCGAAGAACTTCAGCCTCGTGATGCAATCCAAGAAGGTTGCGCGCGTTGAGGTCGCGGTGCCACACACCGGCCTCAGCGATCGCTCGACAGGTTGAGCCGGCCCGCAGCAAAAGGGCCTGCCGCTCCGATGCGTCGGTCAGGTGATCGGCCCCAAAAAGCAGGTCGGCAAGCTCGCGCTGGTCGGGCACGTAGCGCGTGACCAGCTCGGCGCGGTACAAGGCGCCACGGAACCATCGTCGACGTGCCGCCGGGTAGACCAGACCGGCGATGACCTCGACCGTCGGCACCCCAGCGGTGGCGAGAGCCCCGATGGCCTGGGCTTCGATCCAAGGCCTCGGGCGCCCCACCGCGAGATGCAGGTCGGTGTTGAACCGCCCGATCAGCCCTCCCCGCAGATAGGGGCGCACAACCCAGCGCTGCGTCTCATCCGCTGCCGGACGAGCAGCGACGATGCGCCCGCGCCCACCCAGATCAATCACATCGAGCCACGCGCGCGCCGTCTGGGCGAGGGGCGACGCCAGGGCGAGTGCCGGCTCCAGAGCGGGTCGGGCATCGGGCCGCACGAAACCGAAGC
>CAYVPD010000409.1:0-1684 GCA_964453545.1 uncultured Gemmatimonadaceae bacterium | reverse complement strand
TGCTCTGCTCTCTGGCGGGGCGCCAGCATCGGGTGCTTTCGGGGCTTGCGCTGGCGATGCCCGGGGGCGGGATCCACGCCCGAGTCGATGAGGCCCGGGTCTTCTTTCGGTCGTTCGATGCGTCGCTGGCCCGTGCCTATGTCGCCACCGGCGAGCCCGTCGGAAAGGCCGGGGCCTATGCGATCCAGGGGCAGGGCGGGGCCTTGGTCACACGGGTCGAGGGTGACTACTCAACCGTCGTCGGCCTGTCGATTGCCGGCCTCGTGGCCTTGCTCGAGGCGGTGGGACAGCCCTATCGGTTCCAAGGGGCGGCGGGCGCCTGAGCGCTCGGCCGTCGGCCGCCGTCACTGCGTCTTCAACTTCGCCGGGTCGCCATGTCTACTCCCGCCGTCGTCGCGATCGATCAGGGCACCACGGGCACTACGGTGCTCGTCATCAATGCCGAGGGACGGGTCATTGGTCGCGCCTATGCGGAGTTCACGCAGCATTTTCCACAGCCGGGGTGGGTGGAGCACGACGCTGAAGAGATCTGGCAGGTCACGTGCACCGTGCTCAGGCAGGCCCTCGAAAGCTCGCCCGAGGCGAGGCATGCGCATGTCGAGAGCATTGGTATTACCAACCAGCGCGAGACCGTCGTGCTCTGGGACCGCGCCACCCTTGAGCCCGTGCACCGCGCCATCGTGTGGCAGGATCGCCGCACGGCCGACGTGTGTCGTGAACTTCGTGAGGCGGGGCACGAACCACGTGTGCGCAAGCAGACCGGTCTGGTGCTCGACCCGTATTTCTCGGCGACGAAAATCGCCTGGCTCCTGCGCCACGCGCCTCACCTGCGAGCTCGGGCTGAGGCGGGCGAGCTGGCCTGTGGTACGATCGACAGTTGGCTGATTGCACGCCTCACCGCGGGTGCGGTTCACGCTACCGATCCGACGAACGCATCGCGCACACTGCTTTGGGATCTCCAAACCCGTGCTTGGTCCGACGACTTGGCCCGGCTGTTCGATGTGCCCGTTGGTTTGCTGCCTGAGGTGCGCCCGAGCCTCGGCGACTTCGGGGTCTCGGCAGGTTCGGCTTGCGGCCTGGAGGCGCCGATTCGTGGGGTTGCGGGTGACCAGCAGGCGGCCCTCTTCGGGCAGGGGTGCTGGCGCGCGGGGCTGGCCAAGAACACCTATGGCACCGGTGCCTTCATGCTGCTTCATACGGGCGACACGCCCGTTGCGTCGCAGCACGGCCTGCTCACGACCGCGGCCTGCGGCCCCAAGGGTGAGCTCGCCTTTGCCTTGGAAGGGTCGATCTTCATTGCGGGCGCTGCGGTGCAGTGGCTGCGAGACGGACTTGGCCTGGTGAGTTCGGCCAGCGACTCCGAGGCGCTGGCACGCTCGCTTTCGACCAACGACGGCGTCTACTTCGTGCCAGCGTTCGTCGGGCTCGGAGCCCCGCACTGGGATCCCGAGGCGCGTGGCACGCTTGTGGGGCTGACGCGCGGCACGACTCGCGCCCACGTCGCACGAGCCACGCTCGAGGCGATGGCCTACGGCACTGAAGAGGTGCTGCGCGCCATGGAGGCCGATGCCGGAGTGCCGGCGACGGAGTTGCGCGTCGATGGTGGCGCGGCGGCCAACGACTGGCTCATGACGTTTCAGGCCGGAATCCTCGATCTGCCGGTACGTCGCCCACCCGTGGTCGA
>CAYVPD010000408.1:521-1685 GCA_964453545.1 uncultured Gemmatimonadaceae bacterium | reverse complement strand
CGAATGGGATCGCGTGCGCAAGAACCGCGAAACCGGGGTCTTCGAGGCGATTTGAGGCACACGCCGATTCGTAACTGTTACAAAACCGTCGGCGGTATGTAACGAACGGCCATCATCATTCCGGTCAGTAGGATTCGAACCGCAGCTTCTCGCCTGAAGTCTGCGCTGTTTCAAACCCGGAATTTGAGGTTGCCGGCATGCGCCTGCTCCGTTCGCTTCGTTCGTTTGCTCTTGCTCTTGTGGCCTTTGGTGCTGTGGCTGCGGCGCCCGCCGTCGCGCAGTCGCCCGGCTCCGTAACCGGAATCGTGGTCGACGCCGAGACTGGCTTTCCGCTGGCGGGTGCCTCGGTCCTGATCCAGGGCACGGCACGCTCCACGCTGACCAATCAGCAGGGCCGATTTGCACTGCTCAACCTGCCCGCCGGCGAGCATGTGGCTTCGGTCGCCTATCTCGGCTACAGCGAGTCGTCGCTTACCGTGACGGTGGTGGCAGGCCAGGTTACCGAGGTACGCATCGAAGTCGCTCCCGCCGCACTCGAGGTTGAGGGCTTCACGGTGACGGGACAGCGTCGCGGGCAGGCCGCTGCGTTGAACCAGCAGCTGACGGCTGCCAACGTCACCAACGTCGTGGCCGCCGACCAGATCGGCCGCTTTCCTGACGCCAACGTTGGCGACGCTCTGAAGCGCATTCCGGGCATCAGCGTGATCTGGGACCAGGGTGAGGCCCGCTTCGGTTTGATCCGTGGCACCGAGCCTCGTCTCAACTCGGTCATGATCAACGGGGAGCGCATTCCCTCGGCCGAGGCCGAGGTGCGTGAGGTGCAGCTCGACCTGATTCCTTCTGACATGGTGTCTGCCGTCGAGGTCAACAAGACCCTGACCCCTGACATGGACGCCGACGCAATCGGTGGCGCTGTCAACATTGTGACGCGTGCGGCGCCCTCAGAGCGTCGTGTGTCGGCCACTTTGGGCAGCGGCTACAACTTCTTGTCCGAGAAGCCCATGAGCATCGCCTCGGGGGTGTTTGGTGATCGTTTTGGTGCCGACCAGCAGTTCGGTATCGTGGTTTCGGGCTCGTGGTTCGATCACCAGCTCGGCTCCGACAACATCGAGGCCGTTTGGGACCAGTCTGACTTTGGTGCTTTCGTGACCGGGATGGACGTGC
>CAYVPD010000408.1:0-511 GCA_964453545.1 uncultured Gemmatimonadaceae bacterium | reverse complement strand
ACGCCGCGCGGCGCGCCGGGCCGCGCCGCGCGCGGTGCGCCGCTCGCTCTCGGCCGCGCTCGACTGGAATCTCGACGAGCGTAACACGATCACCCTGCGCGGCATGTACAACCACCGCGACGACTGGGAGAACCGCTACCGCCTGCGGACGATTCTCGAAGACATCAACGCCAACGGTGTCGGCGAGTTTGAGATCCGTCGTCAAACCAAGGGTGGCGCGCCCAACGTCAAGAACCGCCGCCTCGAAGATCAGCGCACGCAGAACTATTCGTTGACCGGTGACCACCTGTTGGGTGCCGCCAAGGTCAACTGGAACCTGCAGTGGGCCCGTGCGAGCGAAGAGCGCCCCAACGAGCGCTACATCGAATGGCGGGTGCGTCGGATTGACGGTATCGGCGACTGGAGCAACCCGGGCAAGCCGATGCTGTCGGCGCTGAATCCGTCGGAGGTCGCGCTTGATCGCTTCAGCCTGCGCGAGATCACGGAGCAGTATGGTTTCACCCGCGACCAG
>CAYVPD010000407.1:0-1694 GCA_964453545.1 uncultured Gemmatimonadaceae bacterium | reverse complement strand
CTCGACCGCCTTGCGGGCGACGAGCCCCGCGCCGACCATCACCGACGGGTTCGACGTATTGGTGCACGAGGTAATCGCGGCGATCACGATCGAGCCGTCACCGATCTCGACCTGCTGGCCGTCGAGCTCGAGCGCCGTGAAGCGGTTGCGCGCACCCGAGCGGCGCGGCGTGCGCACCATCGTGCCGCCGGCCGCCGGAACGTCACCGCCTTCGCCGGCCCAGCTGTCGCCAGTGCGGGGCTCGCCCGCCGACGGGTCGCCGTTGACCTGCGGCAGCTCGAAGCCCGCAGGGACGAGCGTCGGCAGGTCGCGATCAAAGGCGTTGCGGATGTCGGCCATCGCAATGCGATCCTGCGGGCGCTTGGGGCCCGCGAGCGACGGCTCGACGGTCGAGAGGTCGAGTTCAAGCGTCGAGGTGAACTCAGGATCGGGCGTGTCGTCGGTGCGGAACAGGCCGAGCGCACGCGAGACCTTCTCCACGCGCTCCACGAGCTCGGGAGACCGGCCGGTGCCGCGCAGATACCGCAGCGCCTCGTCGTCGACCGGGAAGAAGCCGATCGTGGCCCCGTACTCCGGCGCCATGTTGGCGAGCGTGGCCTTGTCAGGCAGCGACAGATTGCTCAGTCCGGGCCCGAAGAATTCGACGAAGCGGCCCACAACGCCGTGCTTGCGCAGCAGTTCGGTAGTGCGCAGCACGAGGTCGGTTGCGGTCGCGCCCTCGGGCAGCTCGCCGACCATCTTCATGCCGACCACCTCGGGCAACAGCATGTAATAGGGCTGCCCGAGCAAAACGGCCTCAGCCTCGATGCCGCCGACACCCCATCCGACGACACCGATGCCGTTGATCATCGTGGTGTGCGAATCCGTGCCGACCACGGTGTCGGGGTAAGCAACCCACTCGCCGTATTCGTCACGACGGTGCACCACTGAAGCCAGATACTCGAGGTTGACCTGGTGCACGATACCCGTGCCCGGGGGCACGACGCTGAAGTTGCGGAAGGCTTTCTGGGCCCAGCGCAGCAGGGCGTAGCGCTCGCGGTTGCGCTCGAACTCGAGCTCGACGTTGCGGGCGAACGAGTCGCCACGACCGAAGTAGTCGACCTGAACCGAGTGGTCGATCACGAGGTCGGCCGGCACCACCGGATTGATGCGCTGCGGGTCCCCCCCCATCGACTTGAGCCCGTCACGCATCGACGCGAGGTCGACGACGGCCGGCACCCCGGTAAAGTCCTGAAGCACGACACGTGACGGCATGAAGGGAATGTCGGCCCCGGCCTGCGTCGGACTCCATGCTGCCACGGCGCGCACATGATCTTCGCTGACGTATCCCTTGCCGGCGTGACGCAGTGCGTTTTCGAGCAAAATGCGAATCGAGAAGGGGAGTCGGTCGAGCTTCACGAGTCCGGCGCGTTCGAGTGACGTCAAGTCGTAATACGAGGTCGAGCCCTCGCTCAATTCGAGGCTTCGACGTGCGCCAAACGGGTCGTTGATGTGAGCACCCACGTGCGTGCAACTCCGGGGGAGGGGGGGAAGGAAATGTCGAACTGCACTCGAAGAATATGACGGGTTGGCCTCGGGATACAGAGTCCGTGAATCGACAGGGTCTCCCGCAGCGCCGTTGAGGGTGATAGTCTTGTGGGCGTCGTACGGGATCGCGACACGTGCCGGGGTGGCGGAATTGGTAGACGCAGGCG
>CAYVPD010000406.1:0-1697 GCA_964453545.1 uncultured Gemmatimonadaceae bacterium | reverse complement strand
GGGAGCCCTTGGATGCACGCATTGAGCCGCATCCTGACGGGCGGTTCACCCTCCACTTTGACCAGCCCGCACCCCGCCCGGCAGCCGGTCAGGTGGCCGTGGCCTACGACGCTGACGACTGGATCGTCTGCGGCGGCGTGATCGCCGAAGCCCACGGATCATTTCGCTGAAAAAGCAGCCCCCTGTGAGCCGTGCCACAGGCAAAATTTGTCGTCGGGCTGAATCGTTTGCACAGATGGGTCGTTGTAGGGGCGAGAGCCAGGGCAAAAACGCCAGCTTTCGGTGACTTGAAGATGGCACGGTTCATGCTTCAATACCTCGTGTGGTGCGGGACCGAGGCTGGGGGAGACGAGGGACGTCATGAGTATGAGGCGAAAGGAAATGCCGAAGCGCCCCACGAAGAGGCGTGAACGTCAGAGTCAGGTTGAACTCGAATTGCCGCGCATGCCCGTCGAGCGTCCGCCGTTGAGCAAGCGCGAAGAACGCAAGGTCGAGCGTGGTGAGGTCGTCATCGATATTTTCGGCGACAGCGACTGCTCGTTTCAGATCTAGTCACCCAAAAAAACGGTCCAGAAACTGTCGCAATCGGGCGCTCCCGTGCATGATCCCAGTGAAATGGGGGAGCACTTGGTCGATTCCCACAACGGAGGTTGCCGCGCGTGCGGCTTCGAAGAGGTGCCGCCCGGTGCCGTCTACTGCTGTAATTGCGGCCTGCCGTTGGCCGGCGGCTCGGCCGGTGCTGTTGGCACCGACACCGGCGACGACATCCGTTTGGTCACCATGCTCTTTGCCGATGTTCGCGGCTTCACCCGACTGACCGAGCAGCTCGAACCCGAGGCGATCTCCGAGATCCTGAACGGCTGCTTCAACGGCCTCGCCGAATGCGTGCGCCGGTTTGGCGGCACCGTCGATAAGTACATCGGTGACTGCTTGATGGCGCTCTTCGGCGCACCGGTCAGCCGCGGTAACGATCCGGAGCGGGCGGTGCGTGCAGCCATCGCGATGCAGGCCTTCATGGAGGGCTACTCCCGGCGGATTCTTGAGCGGCACGGCCACCATCTGTCGATTCGCGTCGGCATTTGCACCGGCAAGGTTTTCGCCGGTTGGGTGGGGGACAACGCGCAGCAAAGCTACACCGTGATCGGTGATTCGGTGAACGTTGCCGAGCGCATCGAGAACGCGGCCCCGAGCGGTGGCGTGCTGATGGCCGAATCCACCTACCGTCACGTTCGCGGTCTGTTTGACGCCGAGGCCCTCGACCCCCTGCGAGTCAAGGGCAAGAGCGAGCCGATCCCAGTCTACCGTGTGCGTGGCGACGGTCAGAAACGCTCCCTGCGCATTGGTGTGCGCACGCTCTATGGTGCCCGGGTCGAGATGATCGGGCGTGAGCAAGAGATCCGTTCGATCGTTCACCATTGGGAACTCGTGACCGCACAGCGGCGCTTTGGGGTGATCACCGCTGTCGGCGCGGAGGGACTCGGCAAGTCGCGGCTCATCCACGAGTTCCTCAAGCATTTGGCGAACGCTGGGGAGTCCCAGCAGTTCCTAATCGGGCAGTGCACGCCCCACGGACAGTCGCCCCTCGAAGCCTTTGCACGCATGGTGATGGGTCTGGCGAGGATTCCCCGCCGCGCCAGCATGACCATGGCGCGGGCCCGCATGCGTCAGATCTGCCGTGCTGCCATCGTCGATGCGGC
>CAYVPD010000405.1:0-1704 GCA_964453545.1 uncultured Gemmatimonadaceae bacterium | reverse complement strand
ATCGTGTAGTGCGGGGCTGGGTAGATGCGCATCGGCACCTGGTACGGGTTGTCGCCCGTGATCTTCTCGTACATCTCGAAGAGGTTGCCGTAACGCTCGCTGATGGCGTCTTGCCCCAGACGGTCGATGGCGTGACTGAAGTCCAGGAACACGCCGTTTTGCAGCGGTCCGACGCCATGTCCCGCGTCCACCATCTCTTTGGCCCGGCGCGACGCGATGTCGCGCGGCGTGAGATTGCCGAACGACGGATACAGCCGCTCGAGGTAGTAGTCCCGCTCACTCTCGGGAATCTGCGCGGCAGCGCGCGTATCGCCAGCCTGCTTGGGCACCCAGATGCGACCGTCATTACGAAGCGACTCGCTCATCAGCGTGAGCTTGGACTGATAGTCACCCGACGGCGGAATGCAGGTGGGGTGAATCTGGGTGAAGCAGGGGTTGGCAAAGCCTGCCCCCCGACGATGTGCCCGCCACGTGGCGGTCACGTTGCACGCCTTCGCGTTGGTGCTCAAGAAGAAGACGTTGGAATAGCCTCCCGTCGCCAACACGACCGCGTCGGCGGCGTGTCGCTCGATGCGGCCGGTGAGCATGTCGCGCACGACAATGCCCTTGGCGACGCCATCGACGATCACGACATCGAGCATCTCGGCCCGGTTGTGCACCTTGACCTTGCCGGCGTTCACCTGGCGCTCGAGCGCTTGGTAGGCGCCGAGCAGAAGCTGCTGGCCGGTCTGGCCTCGTGCATAGAACGTGCGGGACACCTGAGCGCCACCAAACGACCGGTTGGCCAATAGTCCACCGTATTCGCGAGCCAGCGGCACACCCTGCGCCACGGCCTGATCGATGATGTTCAGCGAGATCTGAGCCAGCCGGTAAACGTTGGCCTCGCGGGAGCGAAAGTCGCCTCCCTTGATCGTGTCGTAGAAAAGGCGAAAGATGCTGTCGCCGTCGTTCTGGTAGTTCTTGGCCGCGTTGATGCCACCCTGCGCTGCGATCGAGTGCGCACGGCGCGGGGAATCGTGATAGGTGAACACCTTCACATCGTAGCCGAGCTCACCCATGGTCGCCGCTGCCGACGCCCCGGCGAGCCCAGAGCCAACGATGATGACGCTGTATTTACGCTTGTTCGCCGGGTTGACCAGCTTCATGTCGAAGCGATGCTGGTCCCATTTGCCGGCGAGCGGTCCCTCGGGAATGCGAGCGTTGAGTTCCACGTCGTGACTACCTTGGTTCAGGTGCGGGTCTGGCCAGAGGGCTCAGCCGGGAAGCGAAATCACGCCAAGCGCGACCATGACCGGCGGCGTTAGGAATCCGAGAAAGACCACCAGCGAATAGGCCGCAGCAAAGGGCCGGCGCAGGTGGTTGTACTTCGGGTGATTGGCCCCGAGCGTCTGAAACACGCTCCACACCCCATGATAGAGGTGCAGGCAGAGGGCCGCCTGTGCCAACACATAGAAACCGAGCACCAGCGGATTCTGGAAGGCCACCACGAAGTTGCGGTAGACGCCTCCCGCCACGAAGTCGCTGTGAGCCTGACCCGTCGTGAGGTGAAGCAGGTGGTAGACGATGAAGAGCAGCAAGATCACGCCGCCCCAGCGCATCGTGCGAGAAGCGTACGAAAACGAGAGCGACTCCTGCTTCTTGTAGCCGGCCGGACGAGCTGCACGACTGCGCTGTGCCAGCTGGAAGGCCGACACGATGTGCAAG
>CAYVPD010000404.1:0-1704 GCA_964453545.1 uncultured Gemmatimonadaceae bacterium | reverse complement strand
GTCGAGGGCCTCCTTTTCCTTCTCCCCCTGCGCAATAACGAGCACGCGGGCGACCTTTCCCGTTCCATGGGGAAGGACGACCGTGCCGCGGACAATCTGGTCCGCCTTGCGCGGGTCAACGCTGAGCCGGGTGGCAACCTCGACAGACTCGTCGAACTTGGCAAACGCCAGTTGCTTTACCAGCGACAGCGCATCCGAAGGTTGGAAGGTCGCCCCAACCGGAACCGACTCCCGGGCTTGGCGAAACTTCTTACCGTGCTTCGGCATGCAATTTCTCCGCCGTCTCTCTCATCCTCCCACCGCTGGCGGCGAACAGCGGTGGTCAACGGACTGTCCTCAGGCCTCAAACACCGCCGGGGAAGCGGCTCAGCCCAGAAACATCAAAACGCGCAGCAACGGCCACACGCAAACGCCGGGTCAGCCCTCGACCTCGACCCCCATCGAACGCGCGGTGCCAGCAATCTGCCGCATCGCGGATTCAACATTGTTGGTGTTCAAGTCCTGAAGCTTCGTCTCGGCAATCTGACGCAGCTGTGCCTGCGAGATCTTCGCGACCTTCTCGCGATTCGGGACGCCAGAACCCTTCTGGATGCCCAGCGTCTTGCGAATCAGCACGGCCGCCGGAGGCGTCTTCGTGATGAACGTGAACGAACGGTCGGCATAGACCGTAATTTCGACTGGAGTAAGCAGCCCGCCCTTGTCTTGCGTACGAGCGTTGAACTGCTTGCAGAATTCCATGATGTTGACGCCATGCTGACCCAGCGCCGGCCCGACGGGCGGAGCAGGATTGGCAGCCCCGGCGGGCACCTGGAGTTTGATGAAACCGACGACCTTCTTGGCCATGTTGACTACCTCAGTCCCATGAAGGGGCGAATCGCCCCGGTCAGAATCCCTTCAGCTGCGTGAAGTCCAACTCGACCGAGGTCGGTCGACCAAAAAGCGACACCTCGACCTTGACCTTCCCCTTGTCGGGGTAGACCTCCTGCACCGTGCCCGAAAAATCGGAGAACGGTCCCTGCGTAACCTCGACCACCTGCCCGACCTGGAAGGGAATCTCTTCCATGCCCACCTCTTCGGTGGGCACTTCTACGCCGAGAATCTTGTTGATCTCCTCGTCGCGAAGGGGCTGAGGCCCGCCGCCAGTTCCAACAAACTTGATGACACCCTGAACATTGCCCACCAGGTGCTTCGTGCGCTCGTTGAGATCCATCTCGACAAGCACATAGCCCGGGTAGAGGCGCTTGGTCACGGTGACCCGCTTTCCGTTGCGGATCTCCAGCACGTCTTGGGTCGGGACGAGAACCTGACCAATCTGGCTGTCATCGTCACCGAACTCATCACGAACCTTCTGCTCCAGCAAACGCTGGACCTTGTTTTCGTGACCCGAATACGTCTGTACCGCGAACCAACGCTTACCGTCAGACATCAAGCACCAAAAATCCCCATGATCCCGTCGAGAACCAGACGAACAATGCCGTCCATTCCCCAGATCATGGCCGAAATGAGAACGCAGAAGATGATCACCACCCAGGTGGCGCTCTTCAGCTGCTCGTAGTCGGGCCACGTAACCTTCTGCAGCTCATCCCACGATTCCTCGATGAACTCTCGGGTCTCACGAACCTTGTCTCCGGCAGCCATGCGATTACTTCGTCTCCTTGTGCACCCGATGCGTGCGGCACCGCCGGCAGTACTTGCGGTACTCAA
>CAYVPD010000403.1:0-1704 GCA_964453545.1 uncultured Gemmatimonadaceae bacterium | reverse complement strand
GACTGATAACACCTAGATAGGGGTAACCGCATGAAAGAACAAGAATGCCACTTGTGATTCTGGCTCTGTTTATCGGAATTCCGCTGATCGAGATCTACCTCTTCATCGCTGTCGGCGGTTGGATCGGGGTCTGGCCGACCATCGGGCTGGTGGTCCTGACGGCGCTCGTCGGCACGACCCTGCTGCGCCAGCAGGGCCTCGCGACCCTAGCCCGCGCACAGGCTGAGACCGAAGCCAACCGCCTGCCGGTGCGCGAGCTGTTCGACGGAGTGTGCCTGCTGTTCGGCGGGATGCTGCTTCTGACACCGGGGTTCATGACCGACGCGTTCGGCCTCGCGCTGCTTTTGCCCCTGTTGCGCGGCTTGATCGGGCGCGGCCTCTGGAAGCTGCTCCAGGGCTCAAAAGGGTTTCACTTCACCGTCCATGGCGCGAGCGGCAATCCCCACGGTCCCGGACGCGGTTCAGGTGGGGCCCCGATCCTCGACGGCGAGGAGTTCGGCGTCGAGCGCAACGATCCGCAGAACGAGTCCGGGGGCAAAGGCAACCCGCCGCGCATTGAACGGCGGTGAGCCGGGCCTCCACCAGCGGGCCACAGTTGTGAGATGCCGGGCTTCGTGCTAGCCAGAACGCTAAGTTTTCCCCGCAACCGCGCCAGCAGAAAGCGGACCGCGTTATGACCGACCAGAACTCAGGACAGCCCGATTCCGCAGCAGCTGCAGGCGGCCAACCGATGATGCTGGTGAATGCCCAGTACCTAAAGGACTTCTCGTTCGAGAACCCGAACGCCCCGCAGTCTTTGCAGCAGACTTCTGAACCAAACGTTGAGATTGCGATCGACGTGAAGGTGGGCCAGGTCGCAGACAGGGCCTTCGAGGTCACCCTGGCCCTGCGCGCCGAGGGCAAGACCAACGAGACCACGCTGTTTATTGTTGAGATTTCCTATGCGGGAATCTTCTCGCTGGGTGAGGTGCAGGAGGAACACACGGCGCCGCTGCTTTATATCGAGGCGCCGCGCCAACTCTTCCCTTTCGCACGCGCCATCATCGCCGATGCCGTGCGTGACGGGGGTTTCCCGCCGCTGATGATCCAGCCCGTTGATTTTGTCGCGATCTTCCAACAGCGTGTCGCGCAGGCCCAGGCCAGCCAGCAGGCCGACGGCGGCGATACACCTGCGCCCGCCGCGAACGGCGCCGAGAAGAAGGGTGGCGGCGACAAGTTCGAGTTCGAGCTCTAGGCCGAATTCATCCGGAACCGGAGGCGGCAGCACGTCAGTCGTCGCTGCCTGCAGACCAGACCGGGTCTTTTAGCGATTCCACCAGCTCGGCATGGGCTGCAAGTTCCTCGGCACTCGGCGCATGGGCGCGCGGCGCTCGCGCCTGACGCTCGACGATGACCGACGCACCTCCCGCGCGTGACGTGGCGCCCGCCAGCTCCAGACCCGGCTGAGCCCCACCGCGCAATTGCAGATAGACATCGGCCAGAAGCTCGGCATCGAGCAGCGCCCCGTGCTTGTCACGACGTGACAGGTCAATCTCGAACCGGCGGCACAGCGCGTCCAGGTTCGCCTGCGCCCCGGGGAACTTCCGGCGCGCCATCGTCACAGTGTCCACCGCACGGTCCCGGTCGAGCAGGGGTCGTCGAACCTTCTTTAGTTCCGCGTTCAGGAACTTCATGTCGAAATCGGCATTGTGGATCACTAGCGGC
>CAYVPD010000402.1:0-1706 GCA_964453545.1 uncultured Gemmatimonadaceae bacterium | reverse complement strand
TTGGCTGGTGGCTGTAGCGCGAGGGATACACCCGTTCCCATCTCGAACACGGCCGTTAAGCCTCGCAGCGCGGATGGTACTGCAGCGGAGACGCTGTGGGAGAGTACGTCGCCGCCAGCCTCATCTTCACAATCCGCCCGTCGGCGCCCTACCAGGCCCGGCGGGCGTTTTGTGCGTTAGGGACGTTGAGATCTGCTCCGACTCTTGCCGTCTCCCGCTTGTATCTGGTCGGTGGCGCCACGAAGTTGTGGCCATGACTGATCGCGCTGATGGAGATCGGGGCTCACCCGTCACGAAGGCCGGATACGTCACCCTTGTGGGGCGTCCCAATGCCGGGAAGTCCACCTTGTTGAACGCATTGGTGGGCGAGACGCTCTCGATTGTGACTCCCAAGGCGCAGACGACGTGGGAGCGTGTGACCGGGATCAGGTCTGACGAGGCCACCCAATACGTGTTTCTCGATACTCCCGGCCTGCTTGAAGTGCGCGATCTGCACCAACGTGCGATGCTCGCTGCGGCCCGCACGGCTTTGGAAGACGCCGACGTGGTGCTAGTGATTGTCGATGCTACGAGGCCGCTCGACGAGCTGCGGCGTGATGTGGTAACTGACTCGCTCGCTCTGAGCCGGGCGCCGCGAGTCGTGGCCATCAACAAGGTCGATTCAGCATCTGCTGAGGCGCTTCAAGCGGCCAAAGCATGGGTCAGAGACGAGCTGCATGGCGAGCCCGTGCAGATCTCTGCGACCGAGGCGACGGGTCTGGATCACCTGCTGGAGGCGCTGCGCGCCGCGCTTCCCGAGTCTCCCTTTCTTTTTGACGCCGACGATCTGGCAACGCAGCCTGTACGGTTCTTTGTGGCCGAGCTTGTGCGCGAGACGGTCTTTGAGCAGTACGAGCAAGAGATTCCTTACGCGGTGGCAGCCCAGGTAGAGGAGTTTCGCGAAGACCGGGACCCCGTCTACATCGGGGTCAGTTTGTTTGTGGAACAGAAGTCGCAAAAGGGAATCATGATCGGCCACAAGGGCCAGGCGATTCGCTCGTTGGGCATGGCCGCTCGGCAAAAGATTGAGACCTTTCTCGGGCGCCCTGTGTATCTCGATCTGTGGGTGAAGCCTTTGCAAGGTTGGCGCCGCAAGCGTGGGCATCTGGCCCGCTTGGGTTACCGTGTTCCCGAAGATCCCGCATGACGTCGTGGCCTCGATGACCTTCTTTCGTCTCTCCGGCTCTATGCTCGGCGCCCGTAATCGGGGCTGCCTGGGCTCGCTCCGCGTGGGTGCTATCGTTGCGGCGCTTGCTGGCGTGTTGATCATGCCCGGGATGCCGGGAGCGAGACCGGTGCTTGCGCAACAGGGTGGCTCGACAGGGTCGGCCGTTGAAGGGGCGCTGTTTTTGCTCCTGCCGGTGAGCGCCAAGTCGGTGGCCATGGCCCGGGCCATGTCGGCGCTCGAAGGCCCCGAGAGCATTTGGTGGAACCCTGCAGGTGTAGCTCGCGAAGACGAGTCCCGGTTTCAGGTGCACCGTGGTGAAGACTTGGCCGGTGAGGCCACCTCGTTATCGGCGCTATTTGCCGGGAATCCGCTCGGCGTGCTTGGCGTCTCGTATCAGTTGACCGATCTCGGGGACATCGAGCGCCGCGATGCGCAGGGAAACACGCTGGGTACGCTCTTCATACGCAACCATACCGGGATCGTGAGTCTTGCGAGCTCT
>CAYVPD010000401.1:0-1706 GCA_964453545.1 uncultured Gemmatimonadaceae bacterium | reverse complement strand
CGAAGGGGTCGAGGTAGTAACGATCTTCCTCGACCCCAAACGAGTAGCGGCGAAAGCCGAGGCCAAGCTCGAGGCGGCGTGTCATCGAGAGGGGGTACGCGATGCTACCGCCCGCCGAGGTTTCAAAGACCCGCTGCCGTAGCTGCGAGACGAACGGCACCGTGCCGCCGTCACCGAAGTCTTCGACACCATAGCGCTGGAAGAGCAGCAGGTAGGGAATGCGCCCCGCGTTCACGCCCCAGTTCCAGCGGTTACCCACATCGGCGTAGACGACCTGGCCTCCGATGTCTTGCACCGTGCCCTGCGCCTGAACTGCTACGCCGAGAATCTGATTGCCGAGCATGTCACTGAAGAACGCCGAGGCACCGCCACCCACGAAGCCTCCGAACTGATCGGCGCCCACACCGAAGGAGGGCTGCCCCACGTAGTCGAGGGCGAGCGAGGGCTCGTAGGCAACTGCGGTTTCGTCAGTGAAGAGACCGGCCGGCTCGAGACCGGTATCGGCGTCGGAGAGATACTCGCTGACGAGCGAGCCACGACTCGGTGCCAGCGGCGGCAGGTTGCGCCCCTCAAGCGAGAGGGCCTCGGCCTGCGGCTGATCGGCAGCCGCGATCGCCACCAGAGGCTGGCCGACTGGGTCGGCATCGAGCCGGTGAATGCGGAAGCCGAAATCTTCGAAGACCGAAAACACGATCTCACCGCTCTGCTGCGCGACGCTGAGCGCGGGAGACATCGCCACGATTCCGCTGACCGCCGTGGCCACGCGCGTGATGCGCTCCACCGAACCATCGCTCAGCGACGTGCGATAGAGATCGGAGAATCCGTCGGCGTCGCTCAGAAAGTAGAGTTCGCGGCCGTTGGGCGAAAACTGCGGATTGGAGTGCCGTACGTTGCCCAGCAGCGGGAGCACCGTCACTCCGCGCGACGCAATGTCGAGCAGGGCAATGCGGAATTTGCCGAAGGTCAGCGACTCGAAGCTCGTCTCGGGTCCGCGATCTGACGCGAAGGCCAGCGTGCGACCGTCAGGCGACCACGCCGCGTGGAAATCTCCATAGCGGTCATTGGTCAGCCGGATGAGCTCATCTTGATCGAGATCCCACAGAAAAAGATCTGAAATGCCGCCGACGATCCCCGTGAACGCGATGTAGCGCCCATCGGGAGACCAGGCGGGATTCTTGATCTCACCAACACCCTCGGGTGCGATGCGTCGACGCACACCCCCGCCGGACGCATTGACGATGTTGATCTGGTTGTCGCCGTCGGCAAACACGACGTAGGCGAAGCGCTGACCGTCAGGCGACCAGGTGCCCGACGTGTCGATGTAGCGCAGGGCGTCGGAGTGCGGATCAGACATGGCGCTGACCAGCTTGCGTACGATCTTGCCGGTGCGCGCGTCGGCCAGAAACACATCGACCGAAAAGAGGTCTTTTTCAGACGAGAAGGCCACGTAGCGCCCATCGGGGCTCAGCACCGGCGAGATATTCTGGCTCCCCGCATTTTCTTCGTCGAGAATGCGGCCGCCCAGCGAGTCGGGCACCGTGCGCCCTTCCATCAGAGGGCGATAGGCCGCCTCGGTCGAACGCCTCCACTGCGCAGAGAGAGTGTCGGAGCTGACGCCGAGAATCTGCTGCAGCGCGGGCTCAAAGCCGATGCGCAGCGACCGGCGGAAGACGGCACCGACAGCATCATCACTGTAGACGCCGCCG
>CAYVPD010000400.1:0-1711 GCA_964453545.1 uncultured Gemmatimonadaceae bacterium | reverse complement strand
TCGAAGCGTCGATGATCACATCGCTGGGCACATGCAGGTTGGTGATGCCGCGATCGGAATCGACCATGGCCAGATCGGGCCCGTGGTCGTAGGCCGCCTGGAGGTCGGCCTCGATGGCTGCGCGGTCCGCCGGTGAAAGTGCTGACAAGCGAGCCAGCAGATCGCCCACCCCGTTGTTCGGGTTCACCCCAAGCTGCTCAAGCACTGCGCCGTGCTTCTCGAAGACGTCAGCAAAGTAGGTGCGCACTGCGTGGCCGAAGAGAATCGGGTCAGAAACCTTCATCATCGTCGCCTTGAGGTGCAGAGACAGAAGCAGACCCTGCTGCCGGGCGTCATCAAAGGCCCGCTCCAGAAAGGCCAGCAACGCCTTACGGCTCATGACGCTTGCGTCGAGCACCTCGCCTGCTTCAAGCGATAGTCCCTGCTTCAAAACGCGCACGGTGCCGTCGTTGGCGTGGTGCTCGATACGTACTGTCGTCGCTTGCTTCAAAGTGAACGACACTTCGTTGTGGCGAAAATCGCCCTCGGTCATGGTCGCCACATGCGTGCGGGAGTCTTCGGGCCACGGCCGTGACTTCGGAGGGTTGTGCCGTGCAAACGCCTTGACCGAGCGGGGGGCACGACGGTCGGAATTTCCCTGCCGCAGCACCGGGTTGACGGCACTGCCTTTGACTCGATCGTAGCAGGCCTTGATGTCGGCCTGCTTTTCGTCTTCCGGTTCATCGGGGTAATCCGGCAACGCATACCCCTGTTGCTGGAGCTCGGCGATGCAGGCTTTCAACTGGGGCAACGAGGCGCTGATGTTTGGCAGCTTGATGACGTTGGCCTGTGGTGTCTCGACCAGCCGGCCCAACTCTGCGAGATCATCGCTGACCTGCTGCGCGGACTCGAGCAACTCCGGAAACTGGGCCAGCACCCGAGCGGCAAGAGAAATGTCACACATCTCGACCGGCACGCCTGCGGCTGCGGCAAAGGCCCGAATGACCGGCAAAAACGCATACGTGGCCAAGGCGGGCGCCTCGTCGGTCCACGTATAGATGATCGGGGGCGATGTGCTCATGGCGCTGTCTCCTTGGTCGAACGGCGCGACGGCGAGCCTGCCGCAAAGGGTAGACCGAATTGATGGACGACATCTTCGTCTCGTGCACGGTCGGCTACATCGACTCCATAAACCACGCTGTGCACGTCTCCCTCGACAAACGTCCCAAAGAGGCGGTCCCACACGGCCAAGATTCCCCCGTAGTTCGTATCGGTCCACGGGCGCTCAAAGTGGTGGTGGAACTTGTGCATGTTGGGGGTCACGAAGATCCAGCTCAACGCACGATCCAGTCGCTCGGGAAGCGCGACATTGGCGTGGGTCATGTACGTGAAGAAGACGGTGATGATGCGGTAGACCAGATAAAAGGCGAGGGGTGCACCCGTTACGAGCAGGGCCACAAGCGCGATGACTTCTCGCACCGCAAAGTCTCCTGGGTGCAGCCGGGTGCCAGTGGTTGCATCGACCTTAGTATCGCTGTGATGCACCACGTGAAAGCGCCACAATACGGGCACCTTGTGCAGCAGCCAGTGAGCGCCGTACTGGGCCGAGAAATCGAGCGCGACGATAGCGACCAGCAGCTCGACCACCATGGGCCAGGCGACAAGATGCAACAGGCCGAATTCCTGCGTACCGGTCCACTGCGCAACCTGAAGCGACAACACACCAAACGCG
>CAYVPD010000399.1:0-1722 GCA_964453545.1 uncultured Gemmatimonadaceae bacterium | reverse complement strand
CCGTGATTGACGACGATGACGATGGTCGTCGCTCGTTGGCACGTCTGCTCGAGGTGGCGGGGTTTGGGGTCGATCAGTGGTCGACAGCCACCGATTTCCTGCGTGACGCCGACTGCGAGCGCTACGGCTGTGCCGTGGTCGACCTGCGCATGCCGGGGCTGTCGGGCAAGCAACTTCAAGACCGTCTCAACGCGCGTGGTGATGCGCTGCCGCTGGTGTTCCTTTCAGCGTTTGGCACCGTGCCGGTTAGCGTTGCGGCCATGAAAGACGGGGCGATCGACTTTCTCGAAAAGCCAGCCGACCCGGAGCGCACGCTGCAGGCGGTCAGCACAGCGGTCGAGCGCTCGCGTGCCCAGCGACGCCAAGGCGAGGTGCGTGAGGCGGCCCGCGCAGTCCTTGAGACGCTAACGGAGCGCGAGCTTGAGGTTTGCCGAATGATCGCCGGTGGGCACCGCTCGCGCGCTATCGCCGACAAGCTCGGCATCGCGCTGAACACGACCAAGGTGCATCGCACCCGGGTGAATCAGAAGACCGGAGTCGAAACCCCGGTTGAACTGGCCGATCTGGTGCGGCGCGCGGGGCTCGATCCGATCATGTCAGACGATCACGATTCAGTCGATGATGACTGAGTTTCGCTTTATGCGCGGTCTCGTGCTGGCTGCCTTGGTGCTGATTTCAGCAGCGTGCGAGCCTGAGCCGTTGGTGGTGCCGACGGCGTCGCAGGTGCGTGCGTACTACACGTCTGACGCCATCACCGAGGTCGAGATGAGCGGCAACGTTGCCGTGCTCACCGTGCGCCAGAGTGCAGCCCAGCTACGCCGTGGCGGCAGCCTGTGGGCGCGTGTCGGACCCTACATCTACCTTTTCACTGCGCCCACCCAAAGGGCCTTTCGCGACTACAACGGGTTGGCCGGCATTCGGGTGGTCACTCGGGTCGGCAACGCTGAGGTGGCGCGTGCGCTGCTACGCCGCGATGCGCTCAATGACATCACGTGGAAGCGCGCTCTGAACGTCAACGGTCTTGCGCGCCGTGATGGGTCAGAGCGACCATCGCTTATCGAAGATTTGATTCGCTGGGGCGAAGATCACACCGATTTCGAATACAACCCGCGCTACCGGCGCTGACGTGTGATCCAACGGTAGTTCTTGAGTTCACCGGCGCCCCCTCCACCCCTCCCCCTGAAAGCCGATGAGCAACTTCGAAGGCGTCGACTTCTACGATCTCGACGGACTCCTCTCTGACGAGGAGCGCATGATTCGTGACACGGTGCGTCAATGGGTTGACGACCGGGTCATGCCGATCATTGGCGAGGCCTACATCAACCGCACGTTCCCGCGCGAGCTCATCGCCGAAATGGGCGAGCTCGGCATGCTCGGCGCCAACCTGCCCGAGACCTACGGTTGCGCGGGGCTGAACAACATCGCCTACGGGCTGATCATGCAGGAGCTTGAGCGGGCCGATTCGGGCATTCGCTCGTTTGCCTCGGTTCAGGGCGCCCTGGTCATGTATCCGATCTTTGCCTTTGGCAGTGAGGAGCACCGCACTGAGTGGCTGCCCAAGCTGGCGAGTGGCGAGAAGATCGGCTGCTTCGGGCTCACGGAGCCGGATTTCGGATCGAACCCGGGTGGCATGATCACCACGGCGCGCAAAGTGGATGGCGGCTGGGTGCTCAACGGCACCAAGATGTGGATCACCAACGGCCCGGACGCCGACGTGCTCGT
>CAYVPD010000398.1:0-1738 GCA_964453545.1 uncultured Gemmatimonadaceae bacterium | reverse complement strand
GCCGGAATGGTAAGCGCGCGCTTTCAGGTTGGGCTCGCCCGAGCATGACCGCAGGTTGAGCCCGACGGCTGAGACGCCTCGATGGGCCAAGGCGCGGTAGGTCTCAAGGCAATAATTGCGCGTCGCGCTGCCTTCGAGCCCGTGAGTGACCAGCACGAGCGGCGAAGCGGGGTTGGGGTCTCGCGTGAAGTCGAGATCAAGGAAGTCGCCGTCGGGTGTCGTCCATCGCTCCCGGGACAGCGGGACGGCATCGCGCGACCGCAGGGCCCGGCCCACGAGTGTTTGCACGTGCGGTGCAGAAAATCCCGCGGCTGGACGGAATGGGCGGGGACGGACAAGGTCAGGAAGATGCTCGGCGTTCATGAACGAGACGATAGCGTTGTCAGAAAGTGGAGTCACCCCTTGCTTCAACGTTTCAGCGCGCGATGGGGTTGCCGAACACCGGCGCGATCCACGTGTACCCCGGGCGTAGCTTCAAAAGACCTCGTGTCGATCTGATCATCAGGTACCCTCAGCCATGAATTCCACCATGATTCGTGCTTCTGTTGCCTTCAAGATGACGAAGCGGGCCGTTCGCGTGGCGACGTGTGCGCTATTGGCCTCAATGTCTGCGTGTTCGGCAGACGCCTCTGAAGAGATCTCTGTCTCGGGCATCTCTCGCGAGCTCGCCGATCTGCGAACGCGTACGATTTCAGACGTGCAGTACAGCTACGACATCGTCGTGCCCGAAGGGGCACGTGAGGCGATCGAAGGGCGTGTCGGCATCGCCTTTGACTGGGCTGACGCTGAGTCCCTGCCATTGGTGATCGATTTCGAGTCACCCGAAGCGCGGGTGCGCAGCGTGCGCGTTGGTGAGACCGAGGTGGCGTGGCAGGCACGCAATGATCACGTGGTGATCGCGGCCGATGCTCTGACGCCGGGCGAGCGCAACACGGTCGAGATTGAGTTTGTGGCCGGTGATGAGGCGTTGAATCGTAATGACGACTTCTTGTACACGCTCTTCGTTCCGGATCGGGCGCATACCTCTCTGCCGCTCTTTGACCAGCCCAACCTCAAGGCGCGAGTGACGTTGACCCTCACGGTTCCGGCTGGCTGGGTCGCGGTAGCCAATGGCCCAGCCCTGGCAGACCCTGGCGTCGTGGCCGACTTGGCGGGCGAGGGCGTCGAGTCCTTGGGCCTGGTGGTGGAGGCCGACGCTGGAGCCACCGGCGCTCGGCGTTACGAGTTTGCCGAGACGCGGCCGATTCCGAGCTACCTGATCGGCTTTGCGGCGGGTCGCTTCAAGGTCGAAGCGGCGGAGCGGGAGGGTCGGCGCTACGTGATGTACCACCGCGAGACCGATGCGGCGAAGGTCGCAGCCAACCGCGACGAAGTGTTCGATCTCGTTTCGCAATCGGTGGCATGGCTGGAGCGCTACACGGAGATCGAGTTTCCCTACCAAAAGTACGATTTCGTGCTGGTGCCCTCGTTTCAGTACGGGGGCATGGAGCATCCGGGCGCGGTGCTCTATCGACAGGAGTCGATGCTGCTCGACGCCTCGGCGACGCAGGCGCAGCGACTTGGGCGGGCCTCGCTCATCGCCCACGAGACCGCCCATATGTGGTTCGGCGACCTCGTGACGATGAGCTGGTTCGACGACGTCTGGATGAAAGAGGTCTTCGCGAACTTCTTTGCGGCAAAGATCGCTCAGCCCGCGTTTCCCGACATCGATCACGCGTTGCGCTTTTTGCTCGTGCAC
>CAYVPD010000397.1:0-1747 GCA_964453545.1 uncultured Gemmatimonadaceae bacterium | reverse complement strand
CCCCGGTGACGAGCTGACGAAGAAAGTCGACAATCGTGCCCGTGATGATCAGCGTTTCGCGGGCCCCATACGACAGGGCCTGCCCGAGTGATGCTTTTTCGTACACTACGTCTTCGAGCGGCATGAAGACCCCGATCGCACCGACCTCGCGCTCCTCGCCCGTTACCGGATCGGTTACGCGCGTGGCCGCTGGCGTGACGTCGCGCTCGATCGGCCGCCCGTCGCGAAGCAGGGCGATTCGAATGCGCTCATCGGGATGCTGTTGCACCTGTTCGACAAAGGCCTGCCAGTTGGCAACCTGAACTCCCGAGACGGAGACGATCTGATCTCCGGCCTGCAGTCCAGCGTCATCGGCTGGAGAGCCCGGATTGACCTCTCCGACCTCTGCATCGGCCCAATACCCCAGCGCCGATACGAGACGAATGCGATCCTGCTCACCGGAAGGCAGGCGAATCTCGAAGTCCCCGTCAGGCGACGTCGTGTGCACCGTGATCGGTCCGGCGGGGAGCGCGAGCAAGGCCCCGGTTAGATCTCCCCAGTGCTCGATCTCGTTCGAACCGATGCGGCTGACGTAGGCGCCCACCGCGATCTCGCCAAGCGCCTCGGTTCCGGCCGGTAGAAGCGCGGTGCGCACTTCGCCAACCCGCGTAGTGTCGATCTGCCGAACGCCCCACCAACCCGCCACAAACGAGTACACCGACAGAGCGAAGATCATGTTCATGATCACCCCCGCCGAGATCACGAAAGCGCGGGCCCAGATCGGCTTCGTATCAAAGTCACGATCCGACGGTGAGCGCACTTCGCGCTGCCCCTCGACCCGCTCCATGACCTCGTCGGCCATGCCCGCCATCTTCACGTAGCCCCCGAGGGGAATGGCCGACAGCACGTATTCGGTCTCGCCGCGCGTGACCCCCCAGATGCGCGGCCCAAGCCCGATCGAAAACCGCTCAACCTCGATTCCCACAGCCTTGGCCGCACCAAAGTGGCCGAGCTCGTGAACAAAGATGAGCACGCCCAAAACGACGAGCGTGGCGAGTATCGTCATGTCTCCAGATCCCCAGAAGTAGAACAGCGCTCTACCGCGTCACGAGCGGCCTCTCGCGCCACCGCGTCGGCCGAGCGAAGGTCGGCGAGCGACGAGACCGGCTGGTCACCCACTGCGTCGATGGCATATCGCACGATCGCGGCCATCTGACCGAAGATGACCCGTTCTTCAAGAAACGCCTGCACGGCGATTTCGTTCCCCGCATTGAAGGCCGCTGGCGCCGCTCCCCCGCGCCGGCCCGCCTCGACCCCGAGCGCGAACAGCGGGAACGCCTGCGTATCGACCGGCTCGAAGGTCAGCGGCGAACTGGCCACCGGATCATAGCGCTGCAGCGCCGTATCTGCGACACGCTCGGGCCACGTCAGTGCATACAAAATCGGTAGCTCCATCGTCGGGTTCCCGACTTGGGCAAGTACCGACCCGTCAACGAATTCTACAAAGGAGTGCACGATCGACTGTGGGTGCACCACGGCCTCAATGCGGTCATAGTCGAGCCCGTAGAGCACGTGGGCCTCAATGACTTCAAGCGCCTTGTTGGCGAGTGTTGCCGAGTCGATCGAGATCTTCGCGCCCATGTCCCACGTCGGGTGGGCGAGCGCCTGGTGGGGAGTCACCTCAGCGACTTCTGCTGCCGACCAGCCACGGAAGGGTCCGCCTGACGCGGTCAGGATCAACTGGGTAATCGCCTCCCGATCTTGCGAC
>CAYVPD010000396.1:361-1768 GCA_964453545.1 uncultured Gemmatimonadaceae bacterium | reverse complement strand
GCTGGCTCTCCTGCTGGCCGGAATGACCCTCGCAGTGCGCCGCCGCTGGCTGCGGGCCTCGGGCGTGGTGGTCTTGCTTGGAGTACTCTTGCTCGTAGATGCAGTTCGGGTCGACCTGCCGTTTATTCAGATGCGCGACTTCGAGGCGTGGGCAGCCCCCAACCCCAACGAGAGCTTTCTGATGGAGCGCGAGGCGCAGCAGGCCGAGCCGTTCCGCGTGCTCGACATGAACGGCGGTAGTCAGGCCGTTCGTCTCGCCATGTTCGGGCTGGATCTCGCCGCGGGCCACCATCCGAACGACATGGCGCGCTATCGCACCCTGATCGGGATGGAGGGCAGTGGGTTGCCCCTGAATCTGCTGGCCGCACCCACCGTCGGCCAACTGCTCAACGTGCAGTATTTGGTGTGGCCCGGTTGGCAGTACGGCCCTCTTGAGGCGCAACTGGCAAACTTGCCGGGGTTTTCGGGAGCCCAACGCGTGACCGGCACACGCCTGAGCGATGGCCGTGACTACGAAGTTGTCTACGAGCTGCCTCGCCCACTCCCACGAGCCCGGTTCGTTTCAGAGGCCCGCGCGGTGGCATCAGATGACGAGGCCGTCGATCTGCTGATGCGCGGAAGCGTTGATCCGAATCAGGTCACTCTTCTCGCACCGGAGTGGAGCTCCTGGCAGGCGCAGGGCAGGGAGGGTGCGGCGACCGACGCGGCCCCGAGCATCGAGTGGATCGAGTCGGAACCCGACCTTCAGATCTTGCAGGTTACGACGCAGAGACCCGGGTTTGTGGTTGTCGCCGACAACTGGTTTCCGTCGTGGCAGGCGGACATCGACGGTGTGCCCGTTGATATCGCCCGCACCGACGTGTCGTTGAGGGCCATTCAGGTGCCGGCGGGTGAACACACGGTGACCTTCCGAGCTACACTTGGCGATCCGGTCCGGCGCGGAGGGATCATTGGCGTCATTGCGATCCTCGCCCTCGTTCTGATGGCAGCAACTGGGCGCCGCATGACCCGGGCACGGGCCGCGCACGAGACGCACGAGACGAGTGCACCGGAGGCCGGAGAGGCCGGAGGGAAAGCATCCTGACGTCGTCTGAGGCCCTGAAGCGGGCTCTGCAACTCACGCTCACCGTTGTCGTCACCGCCTTCATTCTTCAGCGGTTGGGGCTCGGGTGGGAGCAGTTTCGTGGGGTTGATACAAGCGGGTGGCGGCTGGCGCCGATATGGCTTCTGACATCGGCGGGGGCGGCTCTCGGAGCCTACGTCTTGAGCGGTGTACTGTGGTCACGCATGGTGGTCGACCTCGGCGGCCCGACGCTGCCCTCGCTCTCGGGTGTGCGCATCGTTTTCGTCGCTAATCTTGGCCGCTACGTGCCCGGTAAAGTCGTGCAACTGGCGGGCATGGCGTGG
>CAYVPD010000396.1:0-351 GCA_964453545.1 uncultured Gemmatimonadaceae bacterium | reverse complement strand
TGCCGCCAAGGCCTGCGTGGTATCGGACGTAGCAGGCTCGGGCATGGCGTGGCTCGCCGCCCGCGAGGGGGTCACGCCCAGAGTCGCCCTCGGTGCTGCTGTGATCGGCCATGGCACAGCTTTGTTGGCCGCCTCGACATTGGGACTGCTGGTCTTGGTTAAGGCTGCCCAGCCGTGGCAGTCCATCAGTTGGGCCGGACTCGCCCTAAGTGCATTTCTGGTCGGGATCACGTCATTTCCCGCTCCGGCTGCGCGTCTCCAACGGCTCTGGCTCCGGTTAGCCGCGAAGAGCTCGCCCGAGGCAGGGGAGCCGCCGCCGGTGGTCATGCGGGGCTTCGGTGTGCGCTGGAT
>CAYVPD010000395.1:0-1773 GCA_964453545.1 uncultured Gemmatimonadaceae bacterium | reverse complement strand
ACGGCAAATCGTCGCCCTGGATCGGTGGGTGTGCTGCTCTGCGCCGAGATCTGCTCGGCTGCCTATGTGATGAACGAGTCGATGGGCACCGCCGTGGTCAACTCGCTGTTTGGCGACGGGGTCGCGGCTGCCGTGATTCGTGCCGATGACGGCGACGGGGCGGCGCAGGGACCCAGCGTAGTCGACTTCGAATCGCTGATTCACACCGAGACCATCGAGTCGATGAAGTACACACTCGATGGGTCGAAGCTGTCGTTTTTTCTCGACAAAGAGATTCCGTGGGTCATCGGTGAGAACGCGCACATTCCTGTCGGTCGCCTGCTCGCTCGTCACAGCCTGCGCGTCGAAGACATCGATCACTGGATCATTCATTCGGGCGGCAAGAAGGTGATCGACGCAATCTCGGCCAACTTGGGTCTGACCGAACATGACGTGCGCCACACCCGCGGCGTGCTGCGCGATCACGGCAACGTGTCGTCGGGCTCGGTGCTCTTCTCGTTTGAGCGGCTGCGCCGTGAGGCGGTGGCCGAGGCGGGCGACGTCGGGGTCATGATTGCGATGGGGCCCGGCATGTCGATCGAGACCGCACTTCTGCGCTGGTAACGGCCGGCCGCCTCGGGACGCCTCGTGACGCCTCTTTGATAATGCGTTATTATCAGGGATGCAACGAGAGACACGCCAACGCCGTGCGATTCGCAAGGTCTTCGAAGATGCGACTCGGCCCCTGAGCCCTGAAGAAGTCCTCGACGAGGGGCAAGGCGATGTACCATCGCTGGGCATCGC
The DNA here is from genome assembly GCA_964453545.1 of uncultured Gemmatimonadaceae bacterium. GTDB lineage: Bacteria > Gemmatimonadota > Gemmatimonadetes > Longimicrobiales > Gaopeijiaceae > Gaopeijia. The sequence goes on along the minus strand of CAYVPD010000395.1, from coordinate 990 downwards.
CACCGTCTACCGCAATGTGCGGCTTCTTGCCGACGAAGGATTTCTGACCGAGGTCGAGATCCCTGGCTCCGGTGCCCGCTACGAGTTGGCGAGCCGCCCGCATCATCATCATTTCGTGTGCCGAACCTGCGATCGTGTGTTCGACATGCACGGGTGTCTGCCCAAAGTCGAAGACCTCGCCGCAGACGGGTTTGAGGTCGACGACCACGAAGTGATTCTCTACGGGCGCTGCCGCAGCTGCGTCGCGCCTCACACATCGGCCCGCCCACGACCGTGATCTATCTCTGGGCCACGCTCGCGGCGCTGGCCGTCGGGCCGCTTCTGGTCAGTTTCGTCGGAGAGCGTCGCAGCACGGTCCCCTTTCTTGACGGGTTCGTCGTGCTCGCCGTGCCCGGCCTGCTGTTTGTGCACTTCGTGCCCGCGGCCGTCGAGCACCTGCAATTTGGAACGCTGGCGGCGCTGGCACTGGGCTTCATGGCTCCGGTGCTGCTCGAGCGTATTTCGCACGACTACCACGGCCGCACCGACCGACTCGCCCTCGCCCTCGGGGTCACTGGGCTTGCCCTGCATGCGGCCATCGACGGCGCTGCATTGCCCGGCCTTCAGGGCATGAGCGGGCTCGCCTTCGGGGCGGCGATCATTCTGCACCGCATTCCCGTCGGCCTCGCGGTGTGGTGGCTGGCCTCGTCACGCCTGGGGCGTGCCCAAGCCATCGCGTCACTGGCCCTCATGATGGGGGTCACGGCGCTCGGGTATCTCGGTGGCAACGAGTTTGCGGCCTTCGTCGGCTCTGACGGGTTCGAACTGTATCAGGCGCTCGTCGGCGGCTCACTCGTGCACGTGGTGTTTCATCGGTCGTATCGAAGCGAACCCGGGCCCGTCACGCCCTTTATTCGCCGTAGCGAGGGCACAGGTGCCATCGTGGCGCTCGCCCTGCTCGTGGCTGTGATCGGAGTCGAGGGTGCCAGCTCGTCAGCCGACGTCGCCGCC
>CAYVPD010000394.1:0-1774 GCA_964453545.1 uncultured Gemmatimonadaceae bacterium | reverse complement strand
CATGGGTTTGGGCCGATACCGGCCACCCTCCACCTCCATGGCCCCGAACATGTTTTCGGCAAAGTTCTCCAAGTGGCCTGAGATTTCGAACAAGCGCTCGCTCACCACATGCGGTGTGTACACGAGCTCGTAGCCGTGCCGCAAGATGAGCTCCCGCTCGAAGTTTTCGATCTCCATGCGTACGAGCGCGCCGCGGGGGTGCCACAAGATGAGACCGGCGCCAACGCGCTGGTCGGTGCTGAAGAGGTCCAACTGTTTGCCGAGCACGCGATGGTCACGCTTCTTGGCCTCTTCGAGGCGCACCAGATGCTCGTCGAGCTCTTTCTTGCCGAAAAACGCCGTGCCGTAGATGCGCTGCAGCATCTGGCGCCGCTCATCACCACGCCAGTACGCCCCGGCTGCCGAGAGCAATTCGAAGTGTTTGAGGCGCCCAGTGCTGGGCACATGGGGACCTCGGCAGAGGTCGAGAAACGGTCCGTTTTGATAGACCGTAATGACCTCGTCAGCGTCGAACTCATCAAGGCGTTCCAGCTTCAACGGGTCATCGGCGAAGAGCTCACGCGCCTCTTGCTGAGTGACGCGACGGCGCTCAAACGGCTGATCTTCAGCGATGACGCGGTCCATTTCAGCCTGAAAGGCCGCGAGATCGTCGGGCGTGAACGGCGCATCGACCTCGAAGTCGTAGTAGAACCCCTCATCGATCGCCGGACCGAAGCCGATGCCTGCTCCTGGGCGCAGCGCCCGTACGGCCGTCGCCAATACGTGCGCAGCGGAATGGCGGAGCACGGGCAACGCGTCAGGATCTTTCTCAGTGAGAATGCGCAACTCCACGCGTCCGGAGAGCGGCCGCATGAGATCGACCACCTCGCCATCGGCCACCGCCGCAACCGCAGCCTTGGCCAGCCCCGGCCCGATGTCAGCCGCAACATCTCCGGCGGTCGAGCCTGCGGGGAGTTCTCTGATGGATCCGTCGGGGAGTACCGCTACGAGAGGTTCCGAAGCGTCTGCAACCTGAGACATCGCGAGTTCCTGAGCTGAGAGAGGGCCGCTCCACCTACGTGTGGACCGTACCGGGCCGAAAAGTAGACAGCTTGCCCCGAAGGTTGAAGAGGCGTGAGTTGCGACGCGCCCGCCAACAAAGACAACGGCCCGACCCCCCGTTGGGGAGCCGGGCCGCAGCCATGCTGCACGCTACTGATGCTGGATCAGTCCATGCCGCCCATGCCGCCGGGCATGCCGCCACCCGGGGCCGGAGCCTCAGGCTCGGGCTTCTCAACCACCACAGCCTCGGTGGTGAGCAGCAGCCCGGCGATCGACGAAGAATTCTGGAGCGCCGTGCGCACCACCTTCGTCGGGTCAATCACACCAGCCTCTACGAGGTCTTCGTAGATGTCGGTCAGGGCGTTGTAGCCAAAGTTCACGTCCTTCGCCTCACGCACCTTCTCGACAATGATCGAACCCTCGGCACCCGCGTTCGTCGCAATCTGACGAATGGGAGCCTCAAGGGCCCGGCGCAGAATGTCGACGCCGACCTGCTCGTCGGGCCGGTCGACCGTGAAGCCCTGCAGCGCCTTCTGAGCACGAAGCAGAGCCACACCACCGCCCGGCACGATGCCCTCTTCGACAGCCGCACGCGTCGCGTGGAGCGCGTCTTCGACCCGAGCCTTCTTCTCCTTCATCTCGGTCTCGGTCGCGGCACCGACGTTGATCACCGCTACACCGCCGGCCAGCTTGGCGAGACGCTCCTGCAGCTTCTCGCGGTCGTAGTCGGACG
>CAYVPD010000393.1:0-1776 GCA_964453545.1 uncultured Gemmatimonadaceae bacterium | reverse complement strand
CGCTCATGGCGTGGTAGAATGTGCCGGTCGCCCGGACAGGGGGAAAGGGGGTGTACGCATCACCATCAGCGCGAGCGCAGCGCGCGGCGCACCAGCTCGTCGGTGCTGTCCGCCTCGCCCTCGGCGAGGGCGCCGCGCACAGCCGCATCGGCATCGGCAAAGCTGAAGCCCAGCGCGACCAGCGCCGCGACCGCTGCCTGCACGCTCCCTGACGCACCCTCGGCACCCCCTGCGCCACCTTCGACACCGGCGAGCGACACGGCGAGCTCGGCTACCTTGTCGGCGAGTGCCAGCACAATCATCTCGGCCTTCTTGCGCCCGATCCCACTCACCTGCTGCAGTGCCGTCACGTCTTTTTCGGCCAGCGCCTGCGCCAGACGTCGAGCCGTGTAGGTCGACAGCATGGCCAGCGCCACCTTGGCCCCGACGCCACTCGCCGTGAGCAGCCGCGAAAACAGCTCGCGTTCTCCCGCATCGATGAAGCCGAAAAGCGTGGCTGCGTCTTCACGCACCACATAGAGGGTGCGCAGCTCAACCTCGCTGCCGACGGCCGGCATGCGCTGATGAACCGTCAGCGGAATCTCGACTTCGTAGACGAGCCCGGAGGCGGTCTCGACCTCGACGCGCTCGGTCGTTGCCGAGAGCAGCATTCCTTTGATGCGCGAAATCATCGCGTCCACGCTCCAGCCATCGAGTGACACAGGGCCACGGCAACCCCATCGGCGGCGTCTTCGGGGGTCGGTGGCGATTTCAAGCGAAGTTGCTGCTGCACCATGTAGGCGACCTGATCTTTGGTCGCTTTGCCTGTACCCGTGACGGCCTTTTTGACCTCAGGCGCCGTGTATTCGAAGAGCGGGGTCGCGTGCAGCGATGCCGCCAGCAGAATCACGCCACGCGCATGCCCCAGCGTCAGAGCACTCCGCACGTTGCGCCTGATGAAGATGTCTTCGACCGCAACGGCATGCGGCCGATGCCGCTCCAGCAGATCAGCCACACCTTCATGCACATCTCGCAGGCGGTCGACCAGCGCCTTGTCGGCCCGGGTGCGAATCACCCCGCACTCCAGCAGAGACACCGCCCCGTCGCGCCGGCGTCGAACAAGCCCGAAGCCGGTGACCGCCGTTCCCGGGTCAATGCCCAGAATCAGCCGATCGGTCGCGTCGATCACGTTGCGTCAGGCCTCAGCCAGCACCTGATCGTCGATATCGGCGTTGGTGTACACCTTTTGCACGTCGTCGAGATCTTCGAGCGCATCGAGCAGCTTCACCAGCTTCTCGGCATCTTCCCCGGCCACCGCGATCTCGTTTTGCGCGATCATCGCCAGCTCGGCCTGGTCAAACTCGATGCCCGCAGCTCGCACGCCCTGCTGTACATCGTGAAACGCAGCCGCCTCGGTCGTGACGACATAGACGTCGCCCTCGGTGCGCACGTCTTCGGCACCGGCTTCAAGGGCTGCCTCAAAGACGGCGTCTTCTTCAAAACGCGCCGCATCGATGTAGATCTGCCCCTTGCGGTCAAACTGCCAGGCCACCGACCCGCTCGTGCCGAGCGAGCCACCACGCCGTCCCAGTGTGAAGCGCAGGTCGGCCACCGTGCGGTTGGGGTTGTCGGTCAGCGTCTCGATGTAGAGCGCCACCCCGGCCGGGCCATAGCCCTCGTAGGTGATTTCTTCATATGACACGCCCTCGAGCTCGCCCGTGCCCTTCTTGATGGCGCGGTCGATGTTGTCGTTGGGCATGTTGGCGGCCTTGGCGGTGTCAATCGCCAGACGCAGCC
>CAYVPD010000392.1:0-1781 GCA_964453545.1 uncultured Gemmatimonadaceae bacterium | reverse complement strand
GGCCGCGATCCGGGCCAATGCGCTGCGCTCGTTTCTGACGACGCTGGGCATCATTATCGGTGTGGGTGCGGTCATCGCCATGGTTGCTCTCGGTGAGGGTGCACAGCAGCGTGTCGAGGCGCAGATCCAGCGCATGGGCACGAGCGTACTGACCCTGCGACCCGGCCAGTCCATGTGGGGTGGTGTGTCGCGTGAGGGGTCCGAGCGTCTGACGCTCGATGATGCTGAGGTGCTTCGTGATGAGACGACGGGCTTTTTGCGGATCGCGCCCGAAGTGAGCTCCCGTACGCAGATCAACTATCTGCGTTGGAACAGCAACAACTCGGTGGTCGGCACATGGCCGGCGTATTTTGACATCTACGATCACAAGCTGATCGCGGGGCGTTTCTTCAACGAAGGTGAGGTGCAGGGACGCCGTCGCGTTGCTCTGCTGGGCTATACGGTTCCCGAGACGCTCGAGACGCCGCCCGAGATGCTGATCGGCAAGACCATTCAGCTCGGAGGCCAGCCCTTCGAGGTGATCGGGGTGCTGGCTGAAAAGGGGGACGCAGCGTGGATGCGCCCTGACGAACAGCTCTTCGTGCCCGTCACGACGGCCATGTACCGGCTTTTCGGAGGACGTGACCGTCTGGCCTCGATCTACGCGGCTGCACCCAGTCCAGCCGATCTGGATCGCGCCATTGGCGAGATCGACCGTGTCATGCGGCGTGCCCATCGCATTCGGCCCGGGGAAGAAGCCGACTTCAGCATTCGCAATTCGGCAGATCTCTTGGCCAGCTTCAATGAGACGAACAAGACGTTCACCTATCTGCTGGCGGGCATCGCGGGTGTCTCTCTGCTCGTTGGCGGCATCGGCATCATGAATATCATGCTGGTGAGCGTCACGGAGCGAACGCGCGAGATCGGAGTGCGCAAAGCGCTCGGTGCCACCCGGCAGGCGATTCTCTTTCAGTTTCTGGTGGAAGCTCTGGTGCTCTGCGTGCTGGGCGGTATGCTTGGCGTGACGCTTGGCGTTGGCGCGGCCCGCCTGATGTCGAGTCTGGCCGGATGGGAGACTTCGGTGGCTCCTGCGGCTGCCATCGGAGCGGTCTTGTTCTCCGGGTTGATCGGACTTTTCTTCGGCATCTGGCCCGCGCAGCGTGCGGCTCGCCTGAATCCGATCGAGGCGCTACGCTACGAGTAATCTGCGCCTGTCCCTCCCTCCAGCCGTCGACAACATGCAACGTCTCGCCATGCCCGGCGCCGTCTACCTCGAGTGTACGGCGACCGCAGAGCGTCATGAGAGTGAGAGCCTGCAGCGGCTCTCTCCTGCCGGAAAACCTTTCTTTGCACGCTACGACCTCGAGGCCATTCGAGATCGCTTCACGTTGCAGTCCGTGAAAGACCGGGCGCCTGATTTGTGGCGCTACGCCGAGGTGCTCCCGGTTCGTGACCCGGCCAACGTGGTGTCACTCGGCGAAGGGTTTACCCCGTTGGTCGATGCGCCGAGGCTGGCGAACCGAATCGGCTCGTCGCGCGTGTGGGTGAAAGACGAAGGCCAAAACCCGACCGGCAGCTTCAAGGCGCGCGGCTTGTGCATGGCCGTCTCCCGAGCCAAGGAACTCGGGGCCAATGCCATCGCGATTCCCACAGCGGGCAATGCCGGGAGCGCGGCGGCTGCCTACGGTGCGGCAGCCGGACTCCCGGTGCACGTGGTCGCCCCCCGTGACACGCCCGCCCCGATCGTGGCCGAGATCCGCGCTCTCGGGGCCAATCTCCGGCTCATTGACGGCCTCATCACC
>CAYVPD010000391.1:0-1788 GCA_964453545.1 uncultured Gemmatimonadaceae bacterium | reverse complement strand
TCCAAAGAACGAGGCACGGGATCCCCCAAATGGGAAGAACGCCATCGGTGCGGCAACTCCGATGTTGATTCCAATCATGTTGATGCCGGCCTGATAGCGAAACTCCCGAGCGGCCCGCCCGCTCGTTGTGAAGAGCGAGGTGGCGTTGCCGTAGGCGACCTTGTGCATGAGGTCGATTGCCTCCTGCAGGCCAGACACTTCTGTAAGGCCAGCCACCGGCCCGAAGATCTCCTCATTGCCGACAACCATCTCAGGCTGCACGTCTTCAAGCACCGTGGGCCCAACCCAGTTTCCATCGGGCAACCCAGGCACTTCAAAGCCGCGTCCGTCGAGCAACACCTTGGCGCCCTCTTGCTCGCCGGTCGAAATGAACTCCTCAACCCGATCGCGATGAGCTCTGGAAATGACCGGCCCCATGAAGGTCTCAGGGTCAACGCCCTTGCCCACTTTGATTTGCTTGGCACGCTCGACAAAGCGCTCCCGCAGCGGGGCATAGGCGCTAGCCACGCCCACGATCTGGCTTCCGGCCAGACAGCGTTGACCCGCAGATCCATAGATCGAATTGATCACGGCGTCGATCGTCACGTCCATGTCGGCATCGGGAAGCACGATCATGTGGTTCTTCGCTCCGCCCAGAGCCTGCACGCGCTTGCCCGAAGCTGCAGCTCGCGCATAGATGACGCGAGCCGTATGGCTGGAGCCGACAAATGACACTCCGACGATGTCAGGATGGTCCAGAATGCGTTCTGCCACGGACCGGTCACCATGCACCACGTTGAGTACGCCGGCAGGGAGTCCCGCCTCGTGCGCCAGGTGAACAATTTTTTGGTGCGTAAGCGGATCTTGCTCGCTCGGCTTCAGCACAAAGGTGTTTCCGGTCACGACCGCATAGGGCCAGAACCACAGCGGGATCATGACCGGAAAGTTGTACGGGGTGATTCCCGCAAAAACGCCGATGGGCTGCCGAATGGTCTCGCAGTCGATGCCCTTCGCGACGTCCTCTACCGTGTCACCCATCATGAGCGTAGGGGCGCCGCAGGCGTGCTCGACGTTTTCGATACCTCGTTGAATTTCGCCGAGGGTCTCCGCGACATTTTTGCCGTGCTCACGGCTCAGGTGGATCGCCAACTCATGCTTGCGCTCGTCAAGAAGAGCCTTGAATCGAAACATCACACGCGCCCGCTCGGCTACGGGCGTCGCGCGCCATGAAGGAAAGGCGGCGCGTGCGGCCTCAATCGCCGCATCGACATCGTCGACCGTCGACAGGGGCGTGCGCCCAAGCAGTTCTCCGGTGGCGGGGTCGGTCACGTCGAGAGACTGGCCCGAAGAGCCGGGAAGCCACTGGCCTCCGATGAAATTCATCTGGGGCGACGAGTCGAGAATCGGGGCCACGGTACGCGTGCTCCTGCGAGGATGAGACCACGGAAGCCCGAGGCAAGTTTAGGCTTCAACGAAGATTGTAGATTGTATGTACGTGCGGGGGCGCGCGGGTGTCAAGCTGAGACGACCCGGGTGCCTTAGAGCAAAAACAGGTAGGTGAGCTTGATGACTCCGACCCGCTGATTCAGGTCAAAGCCTGAACGGGGGTCAAATGGGTCCAACGGATTAGCGCGACGCCATGATGTGTTGAACACCAAGAAGAGATCGCTGCCCGGCGTGTGGATCCAGTTGATGCGGATGTTGGCGTTGAGGTCACGCGAGAAGCTGTCGTATTGAATCAGGGCTTTGGCAAAAAGGTCGCGGCTGAGGCTGGCGAGAATGTCGAGGCTGATCAGGCTGGCATCGAAG
>CAYVPD010000390.1:0-1789 GCA_964453545.1 uncultured Gemmatimonadaceae bacterium | reverse complement strand
GCGCTGCTGGCGGTTGGGCTCGGCGTGCGCCATTTGGCAACGATCAGCGACCCCACACCCCAGAACTGACGCAGCGGCAGAGCTCCCCGCAGCAGATCTACTCCAGCAGCAAGCGCCGAACTGTGCCGATATCGCGGGCCAGTTGATCCATCAGCGCCTCTTTGGACTCAAAGCGCTGCACCGGCCGCAACCGTGAAACGAACTCGATCTGCATGCGCGCGCCGTACAGGTCGGCCGAGACATGAAGCAAGTGTGCCTCGATGCTCGCTGTCGCCCCTTCGAAGGTCGGTCTCGGACCGATGTGCAGGGCCGCAGCATGACGCTCACCCTCGATGAGCGCCCAGACCGCGTAGACGCCGGCCTCAGGGATCAGCTTGGCAGCATCGATCTCACCCAAATTCGCCGTAGGAAACCCCAGCGCACGACCCCGACCCTCTCCGCGCAGTACCCTCCCGCTCAAGGTGTAGTTGCGGCCCAGACCTGTGCGTGCGGTCTCGACGTCACCGTCGGCGAGGGCTGAGCGCATGCGACTTGACGACACCGGCGCGCCCTGAAGGGCAAACGGGGCCACAACGTCGACGGCAAAGCCCCTCTGCGCGCCGATGTGGCGCAGGGTGTCCGCGTTTCCGGAGCGATCTCGCCCAAAGCCGTGGTCATAGCCAATCACCAACTCACGTACCGCCAGGCGCTCCTGCAAAATCTCGTCGACGAAGCGCTCGGGCGAATACGTCGCCAACGAAGGCGTGAACCTGAGAAACACGACCAGATCGAGGCCGGATTGAGCGAGAGCCGCCCGTTTCTCATCTTGCGTCGTCAGAAGCTGCGGAGCGTGCTCCGGGCGTACGATCGCCAAGGGATGCGGGTCAAAGGTCAACAGCACACTGCTGCGGCCACTGGCCGACGCCCGGGCCCGCACCTCGTCCAGCACGGCCTGATGACCACGATGCACACCGTCAAACGTACCGACCGTGACCACAGACCCACGCGCCGGCGAAACAAGGCTCACCTTCGGAGCCTCCGCGCTGCCGGCGCCGGCCCCGGACACATTGAGCGTGACGAAGCGTGTCATGGGGCTGTGAAGACCTTGCGCGGCTTCAACAGCGGCCCGTCGGGCTGAGCAATCGCAACGAGTTGGCCTCGCTGCCCAAGCGCCACCCAAGCGTCGGCAGACGGTGCGACACCAGCAACCTCGATGGCCTGTCCCTGAGTGATGCGCACGACATCAGCATCGTCAATTTCGATGGCAGCCATACCCGTACGTGTCAGCGCATCGAGCGGCGATACCCAATCTCCAGCCGAAACGGTGGACAAGTCGTCGACCTGAACTGCGTCACCAACGGCAAACGCACCGACGCGCAGACGCCGCAATTGCTCCAGATGCGCGCCGCAGCCAGCAGCCTTGCCGAAGTCGCGCGCCAGAGCCCGAATGTACGTGCCCGACGAGCAATGCACCCGCACCTCGAGCCTCGGTGCCTGCCACGCCAGCAGTTGGAGCGCGACAACTTCGATGGGTACAGGCGGCAGTTCCACCACTTCCCCGCGCCGAACTCGGCGGTGGGCGGCCTCACCCGAGATTTTCTTGGCAGAATAGGCGGGTGGCACCTGCTGCTGCTTCCCCTCGAAGGCCACCAGAATCTCGGCGACTTGAGCTTCGGCAAGCCTCTGTGCGCCCGGCTCATCGCGAGCGGTCACCTCGCCTTCCGGATCGAGCGTGGTGGTTTCGACGCCAAAATGGACGGTGGCCTCATAGACCTTGTCGAGATGTGTCAGCCACGACGAAAGGCGGGTC
>CAYVPD010000389.1:0-1794 GCA_964453545.1 uncultured Gemmatimonadaceae bacterium | reverse complement strand
ACCGCCACAGCTACCTCATGCTGACCATCAGCAACGGAGCGCGGTTTGGTGGCGGTTTTGCGATTGCGCCCAAGGCGCAGCTCGATGACGGCCAACTGCACAGCTGTCTGATTCACAACGCGTCGCCACTGCGTCGGGCCCGGCTTTTCTCTGCAGCTACAGCCGGCAAGCACGCCTCTCTCTCGGGCGTGGAATTCAGCACATCGTCTGGCTTTGCCATTTCGTCACCAGGCCCGATCCGATTCGAGGCTGATGGCGATCTCTTCGAGGTCGATGGTGATCGGCTCGAGGTGTCAATCCGACAAGGCGCCCTCCAAGTCTTGGCGCCTTCCTGAGGCGTTGGGCTCACACGCCGTCGGGCCAGTACAGTCGGCCACACCGGAGCATCTTTGACACCTGCGCATCTTTCCAGCAATGCTCCGCGCCACTACTTTGTGTCGCAGAGTAACAAGATACAACGACGCGTGAGTTGATTTGGATCCTGCCAGAAACCTGAACGCCGAGCCGCGCGCCGAGATCACGCTTCACGACCGCGCGACGGACAACTTGCGCTTCATTCGTGAAACGATGGAGCGGTCGGGATCGTTTACCGCTGTATCGGGCAAGGCGGGCATCGTCATGGGTGTCATTGCTCTGGTGGCCGCGTTTCTTGCCAGCTCTGCGGGCCCGGGGCGTTGGGGTCTGGTGTGGCTTGTGGCTGCTGGTCTGTCGTTTGTGACGGCAGTGACCGGCATTGTGGCCAAATCACGAAGAATGAACGAGCCACTCTTGCATGGGCCGGGTCGCAAATTTCTGCTTGGCATGCTGCCATCGCTGATTGTCGGCGCGTTGCTGACAGCGACCCTCTACCGGGCAGGAGAAACGTGGGCTATGCCGGGGACCTGGCTCGCCCTGTACGGTACAGGGGTGTTGGCGAGCGGGACGTTTTCAGTGCGTGTGGTCCCGGTGATGGGCGCTGGATTTCTTGCCCTTGGCGCAGGAGCCCTCTTTGCCCCGCTGGGCTATGGCGATCTGTTCATGGCCGCCGGGTTCGGCGGGCTCCATCTGATTGGTGGCGGAATCATCTTGAGGAGGCATGGTGGCTGAGCGGGACTATATCGACGATGTGACTGCAGACGACCTGACCGTTGATGGTTCAAGCGTCGACACCAGCCTGGGAGCGCAGCAAGTTGCGCTCCCCTCAGCGGAGGGCAGCGAAGGTGCCGTGGCCCTGGATCTTGATCGGGTCATTCACGAGCGCGTTCGCTTGGGCATCGTCAGTGCACTCGCCGTCAATGGTACCCTGTCGTTTGGAGACCTGAAGGCCATTCTCGGACTCACCGACGGCAATCTGGCGGCGCACGCACGACGACTTGAGGAAGCCGGATACCTGTTCTGCACCAAGACCGGCGATGGGCGTGCACCCAGAACTGATTATGCCCTCACCGAAAAGGGCCGGCGGGAACTCCAGGCCTATCTGGACCACATGGAAGCGCTGATTCGGTGGATGCGCCCCGACCTCGAGAGGGCTGCGCTATGACGGGCTTGCATGTCGGCATCATCATGGACGGCAACGGCCGGTGGGCCAAGCACCGAGGGCTGCCCCGCACACTGGGCCACCGGGAAGGCGTGCGAGCCGTGCGCAGAATCGTGAAGGCCGCCCCAGACTTGGGCATCGAGACGCTCACGTTGTATGCGTTTTCGGTCGACAACTGGCGTCGCCCGCGCCCGGAGATCTCGGCTCTGATGCGGCTCTTTCATCGGTATCTGCGAGCCGAAACTGCCGAGTTGGTCGAGCGCGGCGTTCGGTTGTCA
>CAYVPD010000388.1:0-1798 GCA_964453545.1 uncultured Gemmatimonadaceae bacterium | reverse complement strand
GAGAATGTGATGCAGCCCGGGGCGCCCGTTGGCCGTGGGCGGCCCCTCGAAAAACACGAACGGCTCACCCTCGGCGTTGGCCTCTTGCACGCGCTCAAAGAGCTGCTCGTTGCGCCACGTCTCGAGCAACTCGTCTTCGAGGGCCTGCAGATTGGGGGGAAACTCGCGATACGCCATGGTCGGGGATTGGGGTCTAGGTCGGAGTCAGGAATGGGGTTCGGGCACGTTATAGCCGGGGCGCTCGCCGAAAAGCGCCGTACCGATGCGCACCATCGTACTGCCCTCCTCGATGGCATAGCGCAAATCGTTCGTCATGCCCATCGACAGCTCCGCACCCACGTGCGGGCTGGCCCGACGCACATCGTCGAGCACCTCGCGCAGTCGGGCAAACGTCGTGCGCAGCACTGCTTCATCATCGACAAACGGCGCCATCGTCATGAGTCCCTGCACCCGCAGGTGCGGCAGCTCGGCGATCTGCAGCACCGCCTCAACGGCCTCTTGCCGGCTGAAGCCGCTCTTGGCGTCTTCGCCTGACGTATTGACCTGTACGAGAATGTTGGAGCGGGCCCCGTCACGATCGAGGCGCTGCGCGAGCTTGAGCGAGTCGACCGAGTGAATCAGGTCGGCCAGCCCCACCAAGCGCGGCGCTTTGCGGCTTTGTACGTGTCCGATCATGTGCCAGCGCACCCCGTCGTGGCCCAACGCCGCAACCTTTTCTTCGAGCTCTTCGACGCGGTTTTCGCCGAGATCGGTTAGTCCAGCCTCGATCGCCGCACGCGGGCACGCGACCGGGTGACTCTTGGTCACGGCGATCAGACGTACGTCGTCAGGGGCCCGGCCGACGCGTTGCGCAGCCTCGGCAATCGAGGCGCGTACCTGCGGCAGGGTCTCGCGCAAACGGGCGGCGTAGACGTCGGTGAGGTCAGAGGTGCTCATAGCCAGTAAAGTTACACTCGAGGCGGGGGCGACGGCACCGGGGCGCGTCACGCCTTGCGGCCAGCACTCGGCAAGCGCACGATGATGCCTATGAGCAAATTCCCTCTCGACCGGCGCCGCTTTGTGGCCGGAGCTGCTGGCGCGCTCGGAGCCCTCGCAGGGCTGGGTGCCCTGGACACCGAGGGTGCGGCGCAGCAGACCCCGCCTCTCGACCCAACCAAGGTGCAGGGCCCCGTCGCTTCGAAGGTCGGCCGACGTTCGCCGCATGAAAGCCCGGAACGGCTGCTGCACCCACGGCTGACCTCGTCGCGCACGCCCCTGCAAGATCTGCATGGCACCATCACGCCGTCGGACCTGCACTTCGAGCGGCATCACGCCGGCGTGCCAGCGATCGATCCAGCAAGCTGGAGCCTGCTGATTCATGGTATGGTGGATCGCCCAACGATCTTCACGCTCGACGACCTGAGGCGGCTTCCCTCGGTTTCGGTCGTGCGCTTTCTCGAGTGCTCCGGAAACTTTCGCCGTAACGCCGGCCCCGACACCACTGCGCAGGCCATCGCCGGCTTGACCAGCCAAAGCGAGTGGACCGGCGTACCGCTGTCCCTGCTTTTGAACGAGGTCGGCGTGCAGCCTGACGCCCGTTGGTTCTTGGCCGAGGGCGGCGACGCAGCGGTACTCACGCGCAGCATTCCGCTGGAAAAGGCCTTTGACGACGCGATCATCGCCTACGCCCAGAATGGTGAGGCGCTGCGCCCGGAAAACGGCTATCCGGCACGTCTCTTCCTGCCCGGCTGGGAGGGCAATGCCAACGTCAAATGGTTACGGCGGCTTGAGGTGTCTGACGCGCCGTTCATGACCCGCG
>CAYVPD010000387.1:0-1810 GCA_964453545.1 uncultured Gemmatimonadaceae bacterium | reverse complement strand
CTCGGCGAGACGGTCGAGCGCGATGAGCCGATTCTCGAGATCTCAACCGACAAGGTCGATGCCGAGATTCCTGCCCCGGCCTCAGGCACGCTGGTCGGAATCGAGGTTCAAGAGGGCGAGACGGTCGAGGTTGGCACCGTTGTGGCCTTTATCGACACCGAGGGTGGCGCCCCCGCGGCCGTAGCTGCGGCCGTTGAGGCCCCCGCTGCCGCGCAGGCCGCCGAGCCCGAAGCGGCCCCGGCTGCATCGGCTCCCGCTGCCTCCGCTCCCGCGACCCCGGCCCCCGCTCCTGCAGGGCCGGCCGGATCTGAAGAAGAGCGCTTGGCCACGCGGTCGACCCCGGTTGTGCGCAAGATCGCCGAAGAACACGGCATCGATATCGCGCAGGTCTCGGGTACGGGCCACGCAGGTCGGGTTACCAAGCAAGATATTTTAGGGTTCATTGAGTCGGGAGGCGCTCCCGCGGCTCCGTCGGCTCCAGCCGCTCCGGCCAAGCCCGCGGCCGCACCGGCACCGTCAATCGAGCCGTCTGAGCTCTGGAAGGCCTTCTACGGTCAGGTCCAGAATCCCGAGTTCCCGGTTCGCCCCGCCGACACGGTCGAGCCGATGGACAAGATCCGTCGCCTGACGGCTGAGCACATGGTCTTGGCGAAGCGCGTGGCTCCCCACGTGCACTCGTTTGTCGAAATCGACTTCACGCGCATCGATCAGGTGCGCAACGCCAACAAGAAGAAGTGGGCCGAGCAGGGTGCCAAGGTCAGCTACACCACGTTTGTGGCGTGGGCCTGCGCTCGGGTGCTTGGCGAGTTCCCGATGGTCAACTCGACCATCTCGGGCAACAACATCATCTACCGCGGCAACGTGAATCTCGGCATGGCGGTCGATCTGAATCCCGGATTGATCGTTCCGGTGATCCACGACGCCGATGACCTGTCGCTCGTCGGCATGGCGCGGCGCATCACCGATCTCGCAGATCGCGCACGGGCGCGCCAGCTGCAGCCTTCCGACATTCAGGGCGCGACCTTCTCGATCACCAATCCGGGCGTGCTCGGAACGATGGTCGGCATGCCGGTGATCCCGAAGGGCACCGCGGCAATTCTCGGTACCGGATCGATCGACAAGCGTGTGGTCGTGGTCGAAGATCCGCAGACGGGCGCCGACGTGATTGCCGTGCGCAAGCGCTGCTTCTTCAGTCTCGGCTACGACCATCGGATCGTCGACGGGGCCGACGCGGCTCGCTTCATGTCTCGGTTGAAGGAACTGCTCGAGACGTTCCCCGATCAGGACTGACGCCGGATCACGCTCAGGCATGAGGGCGTTGCGCAGTGTGTGGCTTGGAGAGGTCGCCTACAGCGACGGTCTCGCCCTGCAGCGCGCCCTTGTCGAGCGGCGGCGAGCAGGAGACATCTCTGACACGCTGCTCCTGCTGGAGCATCCTCATGTCATCACGCGTGGAACGGGCAGTCACGACGAGCACATTTTGCTCGACGCGGCTGCCCGCGCTCGCATGGGCATTGAGCTTCACGACGCGGGGCGGGGGGGCGATGTGACGTATCACGGCCCCGGACAGCTCGTGGGCTACCCCATCGTCGACTTGAAGCCCGATCGCAAAGACCTGCACCGTTGGCTGCGCGATCTGGAGCAGACCCTGATTGAGGCGCTGGCCACCTTCGGCATTCCTGCCGGCCGAGTCGATGGACTGACGGGGGTGTGGAGCGAGCGGGGCAAGATCGCCGCGATCGGCGTACGGGTCTCTTCAGGTTGGATCACGTCGCACGGCTTTGCGCTCAATATCGACCCGCAGCTGAAC
>CAYVPD010000386.1:0-1816 GCA_964453545.1 uncultured Gemmatimonadaceae bacterium | reverse complement strand
AGAGGCTCGCAACGCCAGTGAGAAGCTGGCCGAGACGCGCGGCGTCTTCCCGGCGTGGGAGGAGTCGACGTGGGGCCCCGATGAGACCTGTGCCCGCCGGGCCGACGGCTCGCGGGTGCACCCGATGCGTCGTCTGCGCAACTGCAACCTGACGACGGTCGCGCCCACCGGTACCATCTCGATCTTTGCCGGGTGCTCGGGCGGCATTGAGCCTCTGTTTGCGGTTGCGTTCATGCGCAACCAGGCCGGCTCGCTCATGCCCGACGTCAACCCCGACTTCGTGCGCATCGCCAAGGAGCAGGGCTGGTACAGCGATGATCTCATGGAGCGCATCGCAACCGAAGGGCACATTCACTTTGATGAGGTGCCCGAGGAGATCCAGAAGACCTTCGTGACCGCGCACGACATCACGCCCGAGTGGCATGTGCGCATGCAGGCCGCCTTCCAGGAGCACGTCGACTCGGCGATCTCCAAGACGACCAACTTCCCGCACGAGGCGTCCGAAGAAGACGTTCGCGCCATCTACGAACTGGCGTTTGAGCTCAACTGCAAGGGCGTCACCGTGTATCGTGACGGCTGCCGTCCGATGCAGGTGCTCTCGACGGGCAAGACGGGGCAGGGCCAGGCGACCCCCGAGGCACAGGCGGCGACCGACGAGGCCAACGCCCGCGCCATCGAGGCCGAGCAGCTGCTGGCCGATGCCCGCGAAGAGAACCACAACCTGCGTGTCGAGCTGGCCGAGCTGAAAGGCTCGCTGCTCGAGCGTGACGACACGGCGCGTGCCGGTCGCATCAAGCGTCAGCGCCCGGCCATGCTGCGCGGCCGCACGGTCAAGATGAACTCGCCTCTCGGTGATCTCTACGTGACCGTCAACGAAGACGAGGCCGGCCGTCCGTTCGAGGTGTTCTGTACGCTTGGCAAGGCGGGCGGTGCTGCGATGGCCGATGCTGAAGCCATCGGGCGTCTGGTTTCGTTGGGACTGCGCTCCGGCATCTCGATTTCGTCGATCAAAGATCAGCTGCGCGGCATTTCGTGTGACCGTGCGGTGGGCATCGGGCCGAACAAGGTGCTGTCGGCTCCTGATGCGATCGGTCAGGCCATCGAACGCTATCTCGAAGAGAAAGACGGTGTGCAAGAGGCCCTTCCCCTCACCGCGCCCTCCCGCACGGCGAGTGCTGCTCAGACGCAGGGTCAGGCCACGAATCAGGGTGGCTCGGAAGATTTCTTCGGGTCGTGCCCTGACTGCGGCGCCGGTCAGCTGGCCTTTGAAGAGGGCTGTGTGAAGTGCCACATCTGCGGCTACAGCGAGTGCGGCTGAGTCAGCGCATGCAGCAATAGGCGCGCGCGGCCGTCGCCACGCGCGGTAGCAAAAAGGCCGACTCGCATCTGGCCGAACCAGCGGGCCCGGGAGTACCATCTCCCGGGCCCGTGTTCGTTCAGGCTCGAGGCTCTCATGCAGCCCCGCCATCCCTTCTCTACGTCTTTGGAGCATTGTACCCATGCGCCTGTCTGTGGCCGATTTCGAGCGAGACGCCCTGGAAGCCCTCGAGGTCATGACTCGCGAGTACTACGCCGGAGGTGCAGACGACGAGGTTACGTTGCGGGCCAATGTGTCGGCGTGGCGCGACGTCGCACTTCGTTACCGGGTGCTTGCCGGCATCGGTGACCGTTCGAACGAGACCACGGTGCTGGGGCAGCCGGTCGCCTTTCCGTGTCTGGTCGCGCCGACCGCGTTTCAGCGCATGGCCCACCCAGAAGGAGAGCTTGCCACCGCACGCGGTGCCGGGCGGGCCGGCTCGTTGATGGTGGTCAGTAC
>CAYVPD010000385.1:0-1818 GCA_964453545.1 uncultured Gemmatimonadaceae bacterium | reverse complement strand
GACCTGGCGCAGAATGAGCAGTCGTATGGGCTTCGAGGCCCTGCCAACGAAGACCCCGTGGTACTGAAGGCGTCGAACCGCCTCGTGGTCGGCGAAACCACTCAAGGAGCGATCGCCGCATTCCCCCCGCCGCACACGTTTTTCTGGGCGCGCGAGATCGAGCAAGTGGTGGGCAACAACTGGTACCGCAAAGACAGTGATAACGCCTTCACGATCGGCGTTCGGCAGGGAGAAGAAGAGATCGTTGAGCAGTACCGGGCAAACTGGTCGCTCTACAGCGCGCCCCCAGGCACCGAGCAGCGCATGGCCGCGTTCTTCTTTCCTACCCTCGGCAACGCCTTAGAGGCCTTCGCTGGGGCTTTGGCGTTCACCAACGGCGATGTCTACTCCGACCTCGAGGGCTACAAGGTGCTAGGCAGCCATTATCACACCGATGTGGGCCGCACGCTGCTCGACATCGGCAGTGTCGACGCGCGCTTGCCCGACTTCGATGCGCTGCGCGCGGCGGGCATCGACATTGCCGGGCCCGTCGATCGACCCCGCGACGAGACGCAGCTTGAAGAGCAGGACTGGCTGTTCCGGGGTGCCGAGCGGCACTCCGATGCCGAGTTCATGGTCATGCCTCAGATGGAGAACTCCAATCTGCTTGGCGGCCACTGGGACCTGCTCTTTTCGCACCCGGTGTATTACGTCGACGAGCGGGCTCCCGGTACGCCGCTCGTGACCGAGCATCCGGACTACGGCACGGTTTACAACATCGGCAGCGAAGAAGACATGCGCACGATGATCGAGCGCGAAGACATGCTCGTCTTCATGCCGCACCCTCGCACCAAGGGGTCGACGGGATACCCTGATGCCATCCGCGAGACCCCGCAGTTCTTGAGTGATTGGTATCAGGGGGTCGGATGGCGCTGGGGCATGGGCTCAGATCTCTCGGAGCGACGCCTGTCGGGCAAGCGCGTGATCCCGCTCATGGACGACATGAACAACTGGATCGCCGACTCCGATCTCGCACTCAAGACGCTGCTGTCGATCACCGAGACGTATGCCAAGGCACCGGGTGACGACATCTACGCCAACGGTCCGGTGACGTACCTGCGTCTCAACGCACTGCCGGCTCCGGGCAACTACGCGCCGATCGTCGACGCGCTGCGATCACGCGACTACTTCGTGACCTCGGGCGAGGTGCTGATTCCGTCTCATGCCATCGAGGGGACGGGCGGCGACGCGGCCCTCGTCGCGGACGTGCGCTGGACGTTTCCGCTCGACTTTGTTGAAGTCGTAACCGGCGATGGCGAGACGACGAACACGACCGTAATCTCGGCCAAAGAATTACCGGCGTTTGGTGCGCACACGTTTCGGGTGCCCTTTGACGCAACCGGGCAGAAGTGGGTGCGGTTTGCGGCATGGGACCTGGCCGGCAACGGGGCCATGACCATGCCGGTGCGGCTCAATCGTCGTGACTGAGCTCGTATTCGATGCGGGCCCGCGTCTGCTCTGAATTCATGCGCTGATCGCGCTTCTTGGCCGCGCGCATCGCCTTTGAATGCGTCACGCGCGACTTCACCTCGGGGAGCGAGAGCTGCTTGGTCACATTGGCGCTCTCACAAGCGGTGCAAGCCGGCTCAGCAGAGCCACGGATCAGCAGCTCAAAGTGGTGGCCGCAGTCCTCGCAGATGTACTCGAAGATAGGCATGGCAGTTGGGCGTCTCGGCAGAGGAATACGTGAGAGGGTCACGCGCAATCGGTGACGCTGCGTTGTATATGGGTTGAATATAGGTGCTCACACGACCTAAGGCAGTGTGCACAACCGCACAA
>CAYVPD010000384.1:0-1829 GCA_964453545.1 uncultured Gemmatimonadaceae bacterium | reverse complement strand
CCATCGAGGTGCATGAACTCGCGCTGAGCTCCCCGCGCTTCCTCGTGACGGGGCTGGGTCGTGCGAGGTAGGCGACATTGGCAGACGGGTCGCGCGCCGCAAGATCAAGGACCAGACTGTCGGGTGGTGTCGGATCGCGCGATGGGCGGGTCGTGCTGAGCCAGGCGCGGCCATCCCCCTCGATATAGACCGTCAATGGTGCACCGGGTTTTGAAATGCGCGTGCGCGCAACCAGATCGAAGCCGCCGGCATCGATGGTCCGGGACGTGAACCCGGTCAGGTGTGCGGATGACGGCGGGCCACCCCCGCCCGGGGGCGACACGCAGGCCGCGAGCATGGTCCCGCAAAGCAGGACCAGCCCGGTCAGACGTTTCAAGGCTGGCTTATTCGCCCGGCCCAAACTTGAGACGCAGGTTGAGCGAGAACACATCGCTCGTGAAGTCGCGCCGCCCGAAGCTGCGCGAGTATTCGAAGTTTCCGCTCAGATCGGCACCCGCGAAGAAATCCACGCCCAGAGCGAGCTGCACTTCCTTATCATCGTTCGGATGCGCTGTCTGGCCCGCACCGACGTCGATGGTGTTGGACTGCAGGTCAGCGTAATAGCGGGCCTAGGCATAGGGATGGATCACCCAGTTGTCTGCAATGTCGAAGAAGGAGTAACCCCCGCGCAGCCCGATCTGGACCTGGGTCAGCGGGTTGGTCTTGCCCGTGACGTTGGTGCCGTTGTCCTCGACGAAGTCGTCGATGCGTTCGATCGCATAGAGCAGACCGAGCTGACCGGCGAGGATCGCGTTCTCCACCTCGGGCACGGTCGTGACCGCGTTTCCTGTCACCTGACCGAAGAAGCGATCATAGGTCGTGTCGCTGTTCACCGCCGTCGCACCCGCGAAACGGACCTGCTCAATATCGCCCCGGCCATAGCCGATGATGCCATCGACGCTGAACATGTCGTCGAAACGGTAGCTCGCATAAGTCGAGATGATGTTCGTATTGGTATCGACCGTACCGCCATTGAACTGGGTGTTGATCTCTCCCCTGTCGAGGCCAAAGGCCACGCCCGCAAGAAGCATGTCGTCGTCCTGGTAGTCGGCACCGATCATGTAGGTGCGCAGGTCGCCCTTGTAGCGCGTGGCGACCACATCCTCCTCGATGTTGGTCGAGGAGAAGTTCGTCCAGATCGCGAGGCGCTGCGGCTCGAAACCGGCGGCCCGGCCGCGCTGGCCGACGAATTCATCCGGCAGATGCCCAAGCTGGATCAGCGGCGCCAGATTACCGCCGAACTTACTGATCTGCCCCCCCACACCGGCAATGAACCCGCCAATCGCCGTCGCGCCAACCTGCGAACCGACGACGTCCGAGCCTGTCTGGTCCTCGCCTGAACCACTCGGTTCGACGATCTCTTCAGACTGGGCAACAGCTTCCGAGTCCCCCAGACACACACAAACCAGAACCGCGGCCAACAATCCGCGCAACCAACCGTTTGAACCCATCCCTGCTTTCACCACCCGGCACAGCCAGATGCTCCTTTGCTCGGAAGCTCGCCCTCTACCCCGGTATCACAGTGCGTGACTCACCCAAAGGCATCGGGCGCGGAAAACCGTTCATAACTTCGAGAACGCGGTAGCAGCGTATTTCCAGCCGACCGCAATCGCAGGAACGATCACATCGGCTTGAATTTCGCGCGCACCATTCGAGGGAATGGTGAAGCACGCTGCGGTGTTGGTGAGGGTGATGGAACGTTTGTCCGAACAGATGCGCCCAGAGCACGAAGCGCGGCCTGCCACCCGAAGCCGAAGGCGTAGAGTGGCGGAGGGAGAGGGATTCGAACC
>CAYVPD010000383.1:0-1835 GCA_964453545.1 uncultured Gemmatimonadaceae bacterium | reverse complement strand
TGCCGCCCTACAACACCCTGCTCGTAGCCGATGCGCTGATCGCGGCCAATAAGGATTTCGACCTCGTGCTCATGACCAACCGGCGCCATGGCTTCTCGATGGAGCCCTACATGATGCGCCGGCGCTGGGACTACTTCGTGCAGCACCTGCTGGGTGCCGAGCCGCCGAAGGAGTACGAGTTCGGGGTGCGGTGACCGGCGCTGCGGCTCCCCCTCGGGCACAGGCTCCGTCGGGGCCGCTCGCCTGGGGCGGGTGGATTTGGCTTCACGGGGCTCGCTAAGGCGAAGGCTGCCGTTGTGTGAAGATTGCGTGAGCTCTGGTGCGGGCAGCCCTCGCGTTGCCCCGCGAAGCCTTGCCCGAGGGGTCGCGCGTGCCGGTCACCGCGGCCACTCATTTTGATTGGTGGGCCGGACTGCCGCACCGTCGGCGCATCACCGGACCGCTGCAACCGGAGCCCCGGCGAGCGAACCTTGCGAAGCGACGCGAGCAAGCCGGGGCTTGCGGTTGTAGAGGCCTCGGCACCCACGCGGCGGGTGCGGCCCCGGTAAACCCCTACCTGATCGTGTCGACGGTCGTGGGTCGGTCGGTGTCCAGGGCCTGCTCGAGCAACTGCAGGGCATAGAACGCACGCTGCACAGCCAGCTCCGCCTGCCCTTCGTCCAGGGCCGTTCTGGCCCCGTTGAGCAGCCGCTCACCGCGACTGAGCGAGAGACCGTCAACCCGGGGCGCCGCGATTGTTGCCATGAGGGCGCGGTCGGCGCGAGCGATGAGGGTGCGTGCCACTGCCGTGGGCCCGAGGTCTCGCAGGCGATCCGAAGCGCGAAGGCCGGCCTCGAGTGCCCGCTCGCTGCGGCCTTCGGCTAGCGCGAGCCGTGCGTCATCCATCAGCGAGTGCACCTCTTCGACCTGCGGCACCAGGTCTCCAGGCAAGTCTGCAATCAGCGCGAGATCATTGCGCACCTGAAGCAGGGGCGCCAACGCGGCTGAGGTGCCGCCGGCACCCAATGCCTGCGCGATGCGCGGTGCCAAATCACGTACCTGCTTATCACGTACCTGCCTGTCTCGTACCTGCGTGTCACGCGCACCCTCGATCCACGAGGCCTCCCAGGCTGCAAGATCTGGAGCCAACTCCTGCTCCAGCCCGGCCTGACGGGCGAGGTCCACGAGGTTCGGTAGCTCCACCGGCACCTCGAGAGAGGCCGCCGTCTCTGGCGTCACTAGAACAGCAAGCGGATCAGACGAAGCATCTGCGCACGAAGCGGCGGCCATCAGCCCGAGGGCCGTGGCGACGCGGACGACGCGAGAACGCAGAGAAAACGCAGACATTTTCATGGATAAGAGTCTAGACTGCCGAGCCCCAGGAATCAATTCGGGGTGGGTGCTTCGAGAGTAACCCAGCGGGTCTCGTCTCGGTCCAACAGTCCGAGCTCCACCGGTACCGACTCAAGCTGACCATAGATGACCTGTACAACCACTCGATGCCCGGTGGGAATGCGGCACACGCCCCAACGCCCGAGTTCATCGGGTCTGATGTCAGCGCCGCCGTTTACGACTCGGGCCCGCCCTGCCTGCTGGTCGATGCGCTGCCAGTCGACCCGCACTGTCAACTCGTCGATCGGCAGCCCGCCCGTGCGCACCACGCCGCCGACCGCCGCAGTTCCTGGCTCGAGGGGGTCTCCCTGCGCATCGATGCACGCCTGCTCGACAAGGGTGGAGATCGATGGAATGGCCAACGCGGTCAGCGTCTCCCGGCCCTGACGGATCTCGACTACTTGGGTGGGAGAAGGAACCCCAAGTTGGGCCAGGCGAGGGTGCTGCAGCGCGAGCGTGTAGCT
>CAYVPD010000382.1:0-1855 GCA_964453545.1 uncultured Gemmatimonadaceae bacterium | reverse complement strand
GGCATCCAAAAGCTCGAAGAACGCGGGGTCGTGTACCGGGTCAAAGGCAATCGCTACGCCGCACCTGAGAGCATTGCGGTCGTCACCGGGCGCCTGTCGACGATCCGTTCGGGTGATGCATTTGTGCGGCCGGAGCACGCTGGAGAAGAAGACGTATTCGTTCGCATGTCAGACCTCGCCTCGGCGATGGACGGCGACAAGGTCGTGGTGCGCATCGAGCGACGGCCCCGTGGGCGCAATCCGGTTGGCCGGATCATCAAGGTGCTCGAGAGGGCGCATCCCACGGTGGTCGGTACGCTCCACATTGGCGCCCGGCTCAACTATGTGGTGCCTCTGGACCCGCGCATGGGTCCGGACATCGTGATCCCGCACGGTGACGAAGCCGGAGCGCAGGAGGGCGATGTGGTGGTCGTGCGCATCACGTCGTTTGGAGAGCGTAGGCACGGGCCGACTGGCGAAGTGGAGCGCACGCTCGGTTCGATGAACGAGCCCGGCGTCGACATTCTTTCGGTGTTGTTTGGTTACGGCCTCGAACTCGAGTTTGAGCCTGCACTGGAGTCGTTGGCCGGGCAGCTCGCCGGAACGCCTGTAGAGCCTGGCGAGGGCCGCGAAGATGCCCGCGACCTGCTCGTGTTTACGATCGACCCGGCTGACGCCAAGGACCACGATGACGCATTGTCGGTCAGGGAGGTGTCGGAGGGGGTGTGGGAGGTGGGAATCCACATCGCTGATGTGTCGCACTACGTGACCCCGGGGAGCCCGATCGATCTGGAGGCCAGACAGCGCGGCACCAGTGTGTATCTGGTGGACCGTACCGTGCCGATGTTGCCGCACGCGCTGTCTTCAGACGCCTGCTCGCTCAGGCCCGACGAAGATCGCTATGCCGTCTCTCTCTTTTGCACGCTTGATGAGCAGGCCCGCCTCCGGGAGACCCGTTTCGCGCGTACGGTGATCCGCAGCCGTCATCGCTTGGCCTATGAAGACGCGCAAGATGTGCTCGATGGCGTCACCTCGGTCGACCCAGTGACCGACGAGGCATTGCGCGTGCTCGACCGGCTGGCCTCTGCTCTACGCAGCCGCAGGGAAGAGCGAGGCAGCATCGACTTCGATCTCCCGGAGGCGCGCGTGGTGCTAGGCGCGCAGGGGGAGCCCACCGACATTCTCAGAGTGGAGCGGCTGAACGCCCACCGTCTGATCGAAGACTTCATGCTCTTGGCCAACGAGGTCGTGGCGCGTACCGGGGCCGATCGGCGCTTGCCAGTGCTGTACCGCGTGCACGAGCGACCCACCCAAGAGAAGCTCGACAAATTGCGCGATTTCGTGGCGACCTTGGGCTACCGGCTGCCGCGCGGTGCCGTCAAGCCGAAGGATCTGCAGAGTGTGCTGGAGCAGGTTGAGGGCAAGCCGGAGGGGCAGTTGGTCTCGACCGTCGTGCTGCGCTCCATGCAGCGGGCCCGCTACAGTCCCGACAATCTCGGGCACTTTGGGCTTGCATTGAATCATTACGCGCACTTCACGTCGCCGATTCGTCGCTACCCTGACCTCGTCACCCATCGCGCCGTGGTGCGGGCGCTCATCGAAGGGGCGAAGGTTCCCGAGACGTGGACGGACGCGCTGGAAGAGACAGCCCAACACGCCTCGTGGCGTGAGGAGCTGGCGACCAAGGCGGAGCGGGATTCTGTCGAGCTCAAGAAGGTGGAGTTTATGGAACGCCATCTGGGTGATGAGTTCAATGGTACGATCGCGGGAGTCACGGCCTTTGGATTCTTCGTGCTGCTCGATGACTTCTTCGTCGAAGGGCTGGTGCACGTAAATGCTCTTGACGACGATTTCTACGAGTTTCGCGAAGAGCACT
>CAYVPD010000381.1:0-1856 GCA_964453545.1 uncultured Gemmatimonadaceae bacterium | reverse complement strand
ACCGCGGCGTGCTCCTTCAGCACCCGCGAGGCCATGCAGTGGCTGCGCATCAGCGGCGCCGCCCCGGGCGCCCTCATCTCCGCCTGCAGCAGCGCCCTGGCCAGGGTCTGCGCCTGGGCCCCGTCGCGGCCGCACGCAGCGTAGCCTGGCCGGCCACCCGGTGATGCGTGGCTCGATCATGCAGCGTCAGCACATCTCCGTCATTACGCGCATAGGCGAGGCCGGCTGAGCCACCCCCGGCCTGCTCGTACGTCATGCCGATCGAGCCCAAGAGAGAGGGCCACGAGTCGCCATACCCCGGATAAAACAGGTCATAGCTCTCTTCGGTGAAGAAAAGCCAACCCTGCCGGGAAAAGGCGGCCGCATTGGCCTCGCCGATGCGGCGGGCCCAGCGCGCCGTGTGTTCGGGGTAAAGCGGATTGATCGGTGCCGCAGGCGGGAAAAAGAAGTAGCTCGAGTTCGGGCTCATCTCGTGAAAGTCGACATGCACCTGAGGATTCCATGTCGGCCAGGTTGCGAGGCGGGCCCGCGTCTCGGGCTGACTCACCCACGCCCAATCACGATTCAGGTCGAAGTAGTAGTGGTTCGTGCGCCCGCCCGGCCACGGCTCGCGGTGCTCGCGCGAGTCAGGGTCCGGATTGGGCTGAGGCCCTCGTACCGACCGATAGAAGTTCACATATCGGTCCCGCCCGTCGGGATTCACGATCGGGTCGATGACCACCACCACCGAGTCGAGCACGCCCGCGACCTCAGCCGCCCCGCGTGCCAGATCCCACGCCGTCCACATGGCGGCCTCTGACGACGACGACTCATTGCCGTGCACGCCATATGAGAAGTACACGACCGCCGGGTTCGTCTGGATGATCGCCCGGGCGTCACTTTCCGAAAGGTCGGGATCGGTCAGCGCCTGATTCGCCTGAAGAATGTCGTCGAGACGCGCACGATGCTCGGGTGATGCGATCAGCACCTGCGTCAGTGCACGCCCCTCGACCGAGCGCCCGTACTCCGAGACGCTGACCAGAGGCGAGGCATCGGCAAGACGAGCGAAATAGCGCTGCACCGCTGCAACGTCGCTGAAGCGCTCCCCCAACTCCCAGCCGAGCACGTCAGCCGGCGACGGCGGTGCCGCCTGCGCACGCACCGTCGAGGCCGACCCGACGGCCAAAACCACAGCAAGCAAACCATTGAGGGCGGTGTGGCCCCAGCGAGGGTGGCGCCAGAAGACCTGCGACATGAGATATCAACTCGGCAAAAGGTGAGCAGCACGGCCTTCAATATACGCGCGGGCCCGCGTGCAGCACCCCTCCGTCAGCCGCGCGTTCGCTTGACACCCCGCCTCGTGCCTCTCGACCTTGCAGCGACCGCGAACGCCTCCCCTTCCATGCCTGGTGCTCATGGCCTTGTCCTCGTTCTCGTCCGGATCGTCGTCACCCTCGACACCGGTCCAGCCCTACGTGCCGGCCAGCTCGTCGCTGCCCGAGATCACGATCAAAGCCATCGTGCTCGGGTTCCTGCTCTCGGCGCTTCTGGCCGGGGCCAACGCCTATCTGGGGCTGAAAGTCGGCCTGACGGTCTCGGCATCGATCCCGGCCGCCGTGATCTCGATGGCGGTGCTGCGCCTGTTTCGTCAGAGCAACATTCTCGAAAACAACATCGTGCAGACCGCGGCTTCGGCGGGGGAATCGCTCGCTGCCGGCGTAATCTTCACGCTACCCGCACTCGTCATGCTCGGGTATTGGGATGGCTTCGAGTTTTCGTCGACGGCCATGCTGGCTCTCGCCGGCGGCATCTTGGGCGTGCTCTTCACGATCCCCCTGCGGCGGGCGCTGATTCTCGAGGCCGGCCTCAAATTTCCC
>CAYVPD010000380.1:0-1858 GCA_964453545.1 uncultured Gemmatimonadaceae bacterium | reverse complement strand
GACCTCTTCTATTCGGGCGTGCGCCCCGCCGTCAACGTCGGCATCTCGGTGTCCCGCGTGGGTTCGGCGGCCCAGATCAAGGCCATGAAGAAGGTGGCCGGCTCGCTGCGTCTCGACCTCGCCCAGTACCGCGAGCTTGAGGCTTTCGCGCAGTTCGGTTCCGACCTCGACGCCGCGACGCAGCGCCAGTTGGCTCGTGGGCAGCGCACGGTCGAGATTCTCAAGCAGCCGCAGTACCAGCCGATGCCGGTCGAAAACCAGGTCTGTGTCATCTATGCTGTGACCAAGGGCTTCATCGACGAGGTGCCGGTCACGCAGGTGCGTGCCTGGGAGCAGGGCTTCCACCAGCATCTGTCGGCGCAGCATGCTGACGTGCTCGACAAGATCCGCACCCAGAAAGAGCTCAACGACGAGGTGGTCGCGGGCATCGAGGGTGCCATCCGCAGCTGGAATGACGTGTTTGCCGCAGAGCAGGGCTCAGCGGCACCTGCGGCTGCCGCGACGGCCTGACGAAGGGGAGCCTGAAACGTGGCCAACGCCAGAGACGTCAAGCGACGGATCAAGTCGGTCGAAAACACCCGACAGATCACCCGCACCATGGAGCTGGTCGCAACCAGCAAGCTGAAGCGGGCGACCGACCGGGTGCATGCAGCGACACCATATCAGAGCGCGCTCGAAGAGATCGTGCGCAGTCTGTATGCGCCGCAGTTCGCCGACCAGTTCCCGTTGCTGCGTCGGCCGGAGTCGGTGCGTCGCGCGGCGGTCCTACTCATCACGGCCAATCGCGGGCTGGCGGGTGGATTCAACGCCAATCTCATCAAAGAGGCGCGCCAGCTGCTCGATGACCTGCGCAGTCGCGGCATTGAGACGGAGCTCCACATCGCGGGCAAGAAGGGCATCGCCTTTTTCCGCTTTCGCGGAGAGCCGATCAAGACGGCCTACACCGAGGTCGGCGATCAGCCTACCGTCGAAGACGCTGAGGCGCTGATTGGTCCCTTGCGTCAGCAGTTCGAGCAGGGAGAGCTGGATCAGGTTTGGGTGGTGGCGTCAGAGTTTCGCTCTGCGATGTCCACGCCCCCCGTGTCGCGCCAGGTGCTGCCGATTGAGCCCGAGGCATCATCGCTTGATGCCGAGAGCTTCATCTTGTCGCCCGAGGCCGGAGTCATGCTGGAGCGACTGCTTCCGGCGTACGTGCGCAACAAGGTCTTTACTGCGTTGGTCGAAAACGCCGCCGCCGAACAGGGGCAGCGTCGCACGGCCATGAAAAATGCAACCGACAACGCCGGCGAGGTGCTTGAGCACCTGACCCGGACGTACAACCGGGCCCGTCAAGCCCAGATCACCCAGGAAATCGCCGAGATCGTCGGTGGTGCAGCAGGGTTGGAGTAACCCTGCGCCCGCCCCGAGCATCGCTTCGGAGAACAGAACAAAATGGCTGACAACATCGGAAAGGTCGTTCAGGTCATCGGCCCGGTCCTCGACATCGAGTTCGACCCAGAAAATCTGCCGGAGATCT
The DNA here is from genome assembly GCA_964453545.1 of uncultured Gemmatimonadaceae bacterium. GTDB lineage: Bacteria > Gemmatimonadota > Gemmatimonadetes > Longimicrobiales > Gaopeijiaceae > Gaopeijia. Next base: position 342 of record CAYVPD010000380.1, on the reverse strand, counting down.
ACAACGCACTCGTAATTCGCGGCTCCACGGAGAGTGGCCAGACCATCGACCTGACGGTTGAGGTGCAGCAGCACATCGGTCGCGGACAGGTGCGCGCGGTGTCGATGTCGTCGACCGACGGCGTGACGCGCGGCATGGATGCCGTCGACACGGGTCGTGCGATTGCGGTGCCGGTTGGCGAGGCTGCGCTTGGCCGCATTCTTAACGTGTTGGGCGACCCCGTTGACGAGGCCGGCGACATTCCGGCCGACGGCGAGCGGTGGCCGATTCACCGGGCGCCCCCTGCATTCAAGTCCCTCGAGCCCAAGACCGAGATCTTCGAGACGGGCATCAAGGTCGTTG
>CAYVPD010000379.1:0-1858 GCA_964453545.1 uncultured Gemmatimonadaceae bacterium | reverse complement strand
GGGGGTTGGTCTGGTCCATGAACTGAGACAGCTGGCTGGATCCGAAGAACTCTTGGATGACGGCCGACACCGTCCGAGCATTGACGAGATCGTCGATGCTGACCTTGTCCGGGTCGGTGTTGATCGACATGCGCTCCTTCACGAGACGCGCCATGCGCGACAGTCCAACCGAAAGCTGGTTGGCGATCAGCTCACCGACGGACCGGACACGGCGGTTGCCGAGGTGATCGATGTCGTCGACGAAGCCACGGCCCTCGGAGAGCTCGATCAGATAGCGCAGAATCTCGACGAAGTCGTTGCGCGTGAGCACAGTCTCGGTGCGCGGCGTATCGAGGCCGAGGCGCTGGTTGATCTTGTAGCGACCCACGCGACCCAGATCGTAGCGCTTGGCGTTGAAGAAGACCCGCTCGAGTGCCGTACGTGCGGTCTCGAGGTTCGGAGCCTCGCCCGGACGCAGCAGTCGATAGATGGCGAACAACGCCTCTTCTTCGTTGGACGTCGGATCTTTCTTCAGCGTGTTCTTGACGATCGGCGACTCGCCGCGGCCGGAGTCCCGCTCGGAGACGTAGACCTTAGCGGAGCGAATCTCGGCCCGATCGAGGCGGCCAAGCACGTCTTCGTCGATCTCGGTCGACTGCTCGACGATGACCTCGCCGGTCTCGGCATCGATGATGTCTTCAGCGATGACGGAACCGAGAATCTCACGACGGCCCTGCTTGTCTTCAGCCGTGAGATCAGCGTCAGCCGCCTTGAAAAACAGCTGGTAGATCGCCGCGTCGGTGCCGAAGCCGACCTCTTCGCTGCCGAAGCCGAGGGCACGCAGCAACGCAGTAGCCGGGAACTTCTTTTTCTTGTCGATATGAACGTAGCAGATGCCGTTGATATCGATGGTGAACTCCACCCACGATCCACGGAAGGGGATGATCCGCGAGCTGTAAAGCTTCGATCCGTTGGGATGGACGTTCTCTTCAAAGACGACACCGGGGGAGCGGTGCAACTGACTCACGACGACGCGCTCCGCGCCGTTGATGATGAAGGTGCCCAGGCCGGTCAAGAGAGGCAGGTCACCGAGGTAGACCTCCTTGTCCATCGCATTGCGCACCCGACGCTCACCATCTTCAAGCGTCTCCCAGACCACCAGACGCAGACTTGCCTTGAGCGGAGCGGCATAGGTCATGTCGCGCTCGATGCACTCCTCGACCGAATACTTCGGATCTCCAAGCGAGGCCGACTCGAATTCGAGCGTGAAGTTTTCGTTGACGTCAGAGATCGGGAAGATCTCTCCGAAAACGCGATCGAGACCGAAATCCCACTGATCCTCAGGGGGCACATCGGTCTTGCTCAACTGCTCAAACGAGCGCAGCTGGACGTCCAGCAGGTTCGGCATCGGCATGACCGGCTTGAGCTTGGCAAAGCTCACCACCGGGCGTCCATCATTCCGGATATCCAACGGGATTCCCCCTTTGGCCGCCGAGCGCCCTGCACCTGCAGAGCCACCCCGCGGACTGATGTCGTGTACGACTACGTATCAGCAATGAAATCCCCGACCCGTCGACTCCAGAAAACGGAGTCCACGGCGGGGAGCCACGCGGTAAAGACGGAAAACCGCTTTCCGCCCCTGTTTTTTGCGAGGCCGACCGCCAACCCTCCGGCCGGGCCCGCGCACGCGAGCCCGGCCGAACGGCGGTCGGATTGTTACTTCAGAGCGACCGTTGCGCCCTGCTCTTCGAGCTTGGCCTTCATCTGCTCGGCCTCGTCCTTGCCCGCAGCCTCTTTCAGCGTGGTCGGGGCATTGTCGACAGCGTCCTTGGCTTCTTTCAGGCCCAGGCTGGTGAGCTCGCGCACCACCTTGATGACC
>CAYVPD010000378.1:0-1859 GCA_964453545.1 uncultured Gemmatimonadaceae bacterium | reverse complement strand
ATTCTTCGAACACCGTGACACTCTCCGAGAACCGGTCGTTCAGCGACGGCGATCTGCTCGTCGGGCTGGAAACGGCGCGCGTTCTGGTCGGCTCGGCGAATGGCGAATTCGTCGATCTGGTCGAGAACAGCACCGTCCTGCGCGGCGTCAAATCCGGTGTCATTGCCACGCTCGCGAGCTATAGCGCGCAGACCGGCGAGTTGTTGCTCAAGGATCTGTCGGGCGTTCCCGAACAGGGCGAAGCTTTCGAGGTCGTGGGCCGCGCAGCGCTGGATGGCGCTCAGGTTTCGGCTTCGGTTGCGGGGGTCGCCGGTCTGGTGACCATTGAGATCGGCGAAGGCCAGACTCTGCCCGTCAATCCGGTCGGCCAAACGCTTCGGCGCGAGGTGACGAATGAGAGCGGAACCACATACGAAAGCATCGGCAGCGTCGAAATCTGGGATAGCACCACCAAGCGGCTTGAGGTGCAGTTGGACGCCGGCGAGGCCATCTTCAGCAATGATACGCTTTGGCTGGGCGCCGACGCTTCTCCTAGCCTAAGCATCAACACCGGCCTTCAAGCCCTTGAAATATTTACGCTCCCCGTTGCCGATGACGGTGCGCTTCTGACCATCGACGAAGAACGCTCGCCCGCGATCACAGCAGGCACGATCACCAGCGCCTCGGGGACCTTGCGTCTGGAAAGCACCGATGATGCCAATGGCACTGATATCTCGGTGGGCAACGCGATCATCCGCGGTACTACGGTTATCGGCCATGTCACGGCATGGTCCGCGGATACCCGCGCGCTGACCGTGGATCTTGGCTCGGAATCCGTCGCCGCTGGCGATGCGCTTTCCATTCGTGTGACCTTGCCCGATACCACGACGCAAGACCTTGCGATCACCTTCGACCTGCTGAGCGCAGGCACCGGCAATGCGGTTCAGATGGCTGTCACCGACATCACCACCGGGGTGAATTTCTCGGTCGTGACCGAGTTGCTGCGCGGAACCGACGTGGTTGGTAGGGTGACCGGCTGGAATGCGGATGATCGTAGCCTTACCGTCGATACCGGCAGCGTCCAGCTTGCCGCGGGTGAGGCCCTGAAACTGCGCACCGGCACCGGAGCTGAGATCGACCTGAGCGGCTATGCCCTGCTGGGCGTCGCCTCGGGCGAGGGTGTGATCCTGTCGATTGCGGCGGGCGTTCTGGATGATTTCGTGGCCGAGGCGACCCTGCGGCGCGAGAACAACGATGGTTCCAGCACGGTCTACGAAAAGGTCGGCGTGATCACCGCTTGGGATAATGTCACGAAAACCCTGACCGTCGAGATGGACGAGGGGCTGACACTGGATGACGACGACACCCTCTGGATGGGGGTTGGCGATGATACCGCCATCGTAACGAGCGCTACGGGCCTAACCGAAATGGGCGGTTTCGCGATTGAGGCGGTCTTGGGCGGCAGTGCGCGGATCGCGCAGTCCGGCTATGCCGCCGGGCTGGCCCCGACGGTGGGCGGTGTCGCCTACCAGATCGCAGGTGGCGCGACCGAGGCCATCGGCACGACCGAGGCCGTGGATGGCACAAGCCTGACCGTGAAGGTCGATGACGACAAGACATTGCTCCGCGGCACCGATATCGAGGCCACCATCGTCCCGCATGCCGTCCTGCGGCTGGGCAGCGTCGATGCTGCGTTGGCCTCGATCAGTGGCCGCCTGATCAGCGGCACAATGCAGGCGGGTGACAATACCTTCGATCTGAACGGGGGGCAGACACAGGTCACGCTCAACATCCGCAACCCCGAGTTCTTCACCACCGCACCGCGGGTGACGCTTGAGAATTGGGCAACCCATGGCGGGTCTTCTGCCTCGATCTCGCTC
>CAYVPD010000377.1:0-1861 GCA_964453545.1 uncultured Gemmatimonadaceae bacterium | reverse complement strand
GGGCTCTCAACTACCAGTAACGCCGTGCCTGCGCTTCGGGCCAGCCCTCGTTTTCAGCAATCAAGCCATCCTTTCCACAACACATGCCCACCTGTAGCGCCATCGTCAGACCAGAGCACCTCGCGGCGTGCCGGTGAACCGGTACACCGAGAGGCTGGCGCAATCGCGAGGCCTTCGAGATTGAGGTCGGCAAGCCCCTCGGGACTGCGGTACCAGCCTCTGCGCACGAACTGTCCGACGTGCGGCGAGGCCGTTGCGGCCTCGACCCCGAAGACGGCCAATTGCACTCCACAGCTGTCATCGCAGCTCGCCCAGAGTTGGCCTGTGGCCGCATCAAATTCGAGCCCCATCACGTGATCGAGCCCGGTTTCAAAGCGGGTGATTTCGTGGGCCTCTCCCGAATCCAGATCGAGCACGAAGCCATGTACGCTCCCCGTGGCCTCAACCCCCACGAAGACCACGCCGTCGTCATGCGACCCGAACCGAGCGGGCGTGTAGCCTCCCCCCGTCTCGCGATCAACGAGCCCGGCCCGCGTTAGCACGGAATCCGGCACCCAGGTGATGGCCTCGATTCCCTCGTTGGCCCCGGTGCGCGGGAGCAGTTCGTTCAGCTCCCACAAGGCATCGGCGCTCCATACTGGGCGTCCTGAGGCCGAATCGTCGCCGTCGCTCGAGTCGGAGCTGAGGCCATCGTGCAGCACGAAGCGCAGCACCGTGTTGCGGCTGGCCTCACGTGCCCCGTTGTTGCGCTCTGCTGCGACGTAGAAGACCCGGGTGCTGCCGGCGGCGTCACCTGCAGCAACAAGCGTGACCCCCTCGGCGTCAGGATACCCGACCCCTCCGGGGTAGCGCAGGTCAACGCCCTCGCGCCACGTGCTCGCTGTATCAGGCCCCCAGTTCTGACCGTCATGCGTGAGGCGGTAGAGCCGTCCAGGATTGTTTTGAACTGCCCAGATGACGGGAGAGGCGACGGACGAGGCACCGACGTCCCACACCAACCCGCTCACGTCGCCATCCAATGCATCAGCCACGTCAGCCACGGTGGCCCCCGATGCACCCGGCCAGGGCCGAAGTGAATCGATCGCCGGTGCCGACGGCTCATCATCGACTCCGGCCAGCGAAGTCGAGCTGCCGGCTGCACACGCCCACAGCCAGCAAACCGCCGTGGCGATCGCTATCGGCCCTGCTGAGCGCATGGTGTTCACGGCGGGCGGTGCGCCCCGGGCTCTCATTGCGTCCGAATCGTCACTGTGCCTCACCGGCGAGCTTGCGCAGGGCATCCGCCAATCCCAGCAGTCGACGCTCGTCGAGACGCACCGCGTCAGCGGCCAACGTGGTCGCGCGCGCCGCCAGCGCACGCAAGGCGGATGCCTGCTGGGCACCCACGTCCAAAGCCTGCGCCGCATCGACTCCGGCCCGCAGCTCTTCAACCGTCGCAGCCGGCACCAAAGCGCTGCGTGCAAGCTGATCGAGGTACGCACGGGCCACGACAAAATCGGCAGGCCAGGCGAGGTGCGGCTGCACCTGCGGGTTGAACTCGTCGAACCGCACGAGACGTGCGGCAGCAAGCTCGGCCTCGCTCAGGTACTCATTGGGCAGCAGTTCAAGAATGTCGAGTCCGCGCGAAATCTCTGATCCCCAGACCAGCCCGTTGTGCCAATAGGTCGACCATTGACCGCCGAGTGCGAGCGTCTCGGTCAGCGGTCCACGGTCGAAGAAGGCAATCTCAAACGGCCGCGCCGGATCGCTGAAATCAAAGACCGAGATGCCGCCCTGATACCAGGCCTGCACCTTGATATCACGTCCGGGCACGGGCACGAGCGATCCATTGTGCGCGACGCAGTTTTCGGCCGCCGACTGC
>CAYVPD010000376.1:0-1881 GCA_964453545.1 uncultured Gemmatimonadaceae bacterium | reverse complement strand
GTGCCGTACGCCAACGGCGCCCCCAACCTGTCGGCTGACATTCCGGCGCTGGAGCGGGCCGCGATCGATCGCAAGGTTCCGATCGGCGGCAAAGACTTCAAGACCGGCCAGACGCTCATGAAGACGATTCTGGCCCCGGGCTTCAAGACGCGCATGCTCGGTCTGTCGGGCTGGTTCTCCACCAACATCTTGGGGAACCGCGACGGTGAGGTGCTCGACGATCCGGAGTCGTTCAAGACCAAAGAAGAGTCGAAGCTGGGCGTGCTGGAGCACATTCTTCAGCCTGAGACCTACCCCGAGTTGTACGGCGATCTCTACCACAAGGTGCGCATCAACTACTACCCGCCGCGTGGTGACAACAAAGAAGGTTGGGACAACATCGACATCTTCGGGTGGATGGGCTATCCGATGCAGATCAAGGTCGATTTTCTCTGCCGTGACTCGATTCTCGCCGCACCCATAGTGCTCGACCTCGCGCTGTTCCTCGACCTCGCGTCGCGGGCCGGCATGGGCGGCATACAGGAGTGGCTCTCGTTCTACTTCAAGAGCCCGCAGACGGCCCCGGGGCTGTACCCGGAGCACGACATCTTCATTCAGCACATGAAGCTGAAGAACACGCTTCGCTGGATGATGGGCGAGGAGCAGATCACTCACCTCGGGCGTGAATACTACGAGGACTGACGGTCGGTGTCAGATGGCGCTGTGACCCCGCGCTTCATCGTCTTCGAGGGAATCGAGGGCGCCGGCAAGACGACGCAGGTGCGCCTCTTGTCGGCGTGGCTCGACGCCCAAGGCGTGGAGCACGTCACGGCGCGTGAGCCCGGGGGCACGGCGGTGGGTGAGGGAATTCGTGCTCTGCTGCTGGAGCAGCGCGAGCTCGACGTTCCCGCTGAGACGGAGCTGTTGTTGATGCTCGCAGCCCGCGCAGCCTTTGTGCGTGATGTGGTTCGTCCTGCGCTTGATGCGGGCAAGTGCGTCATTGCTGATCGCTTCGCGCTCTCGACGTTTGCCTATCAGGGCTTCGGCCGAGGCCTGCCTCTCGAAGATGTGCGCGCCCTCAACGCGTTCGCGACGGGGGGGTTGGAACCCGATCTGTATGTGGTGCTCGACGTACCGGCGGCTGAAGGCGCCGCGCGGCAGCGGGCCGAGGGTGCCGAGCTCGATCGCATCGAGAGCGAGGGAGAGGCATTCCTGGACAGGGTCCGTCAGGGGTACTGCACCTTGGCCGAGGCGTCGCCGCACATTGAGCTCATCAACGCCCGGGTCGAGGCCGAGTCGCTTCACCAGCAGATCTGCGGGCTGTTGCACGATACCTTTCCCGAAGTCTTCAAGGGCAACGACTGAGCCGTGATCCTCCTCGCCATCAACTTCAAGTCTGCCGCCGGCCGATGAAACGCATAGCCCCCTTTGTTGTTCTGGCTGCGACCATGCTGCTTGGCGGGTGGTTCTTTCAAGAGGGTGTTCGCCGCGATCGTGGCGTGTTTACCCAGAGCCGCCTCTTTCAAGAAGTTGTCGATCACGTATCCGACCAGTTTGTCGAACCCGTGGAGCGCGAGCGCATCTACCGGGCGGCGATCGAAGGGCTGCTCGACGAACTCGACGATCCGCATTCCTCGTTCATCGACGCACGCGAATACGAAGATTTGCGCATTCGCACGCAGGGGGACTACGGCGGGGTCGGGCTTGAGGTGATTGAGCGTGACGGCTGGGTGACAGTCGTCGGCATCATTCCCGGTACGCCTGGTGCTCGCTCGGGCATCCGGGCCGGCGATCAGTTTTTCGAGGTCGCCGGTCGTTCGACTGAGGGACTCGATGTCGACGCTGTGGTCGATTTGCTGCGCGGGCCTCCCGGTGAAGCAGTCGAGGTGCTGATGCGACGCT
>CAYVPD010000375.1:0-1883 GCA_964453545.1 uncultured Gemmatimonadaceae bacterium | reverse complement strand
GAAATGCCCGCGGTGATGCCAGGAAAGCGAAAGAGCTGCTGGATGGCAGTGATCTTGTAGAGCCACTCGCCCCGCAGAAAGCGTGCGTCGGCTGCCGCATCAACCACGCCGACGTCAAAGCCGAGGCCGAGCACATTGATGAAGAATCGGCGCTTGGCCTCACCGGCCGCGACCTTGCCTGGTAAGGCAGGCCTCGACGGTGTGGCGATCTCTCCCGCATCAACCCAGCGGGTGTGCCCTTGTGCCAGCACACGCACACACTCTTCCATGCGCGAAATCGGCAAATCAAGGTTGCGAGCGAAGTCGTTGCCGGTTCCTGCTGGCAATACGCCAAAACGCACCTCGGGCTTGCCGGCTTCGAGCAGAGCACCGGCCACATGGCTCAGGGTCCCGTCCCCTCCAGCTGCCACGATGGTCGTGAAACCCCGGTCCAACGCCTCAACTACGAGCCGCCGCTCATCACCTGGGGTGCGAGTCTCACCAAAGGCAAACGCAGGGAGATGCTGTCGAAGCAGGGCCAGGTAGTCCTGCTGAATGCGAGCGCCGCGTCCCCGTCCTGATGCAGGATTGAAGACGACGTAGAGTTGCTCGCTCAGATCGACTCCATCTCTTCAAACGTCTGCACCCCGGCGCGATACCACTCTTCGCGGAACGGGTAGCTCGACACCTCTTCCAGCGTGAGACCTTCGGTGATCGGGTGTGGGTGAAGGATCAACTCGCCACTCTCGTTTTCATGCTCGGAATGGGGTGCCTGCATGAAAATATTGACCTTGAACCGGTCATCATCACCGACGGTGAAGCAGTGGTACGCATTCACTGCCGGCCCAAAATCATGGTCGGTCACCGACAGCTCAAGCACGGGCTGGCCCTTGTCTTCAATCTTCACGGTCATGCGTGAGCCGTCTTCGATGAACGAGAGGTCTACATCGTTCATGTAGTGCGGCAGACGCCACCGTTCGATCGCGTGAGCCCGCGAGGCCGCCGTGCTCGTGGCAACCATGAAGGGGAAAAACGCGGCCTTCGGCAGCGCCTTCCCGTCTTCTACACGCGGTGGCGTGATCACGGCGAGCACGAGTTCGTCGTAGGCCCCGACTTCGCTGTCGGTGAACTGAAAGGCGAGCGCCGCCAGCACCGACCGGCCGTGCATGATCTCCACCGGTTCGAGGTGGCTGGGCAACACCCGACGAGCATCATCGGTGCTCATTTCAAAAAAGGCACCAACGCAGTTTTCAAAGCCGTAGCGAGTCAGATTCATGGCCGGAGTCAAATGATGTTGTTGCGACGGAGTACGTCGATGATGATCTCTGAGCCCTTTTCGAGGTCTTCGTGGGTGTGGGCGGCCGAGATCGACATGCGGAAGCGGGATTTGTGCTTGCCTACCGCGGGATACTTCACAGGGTTGATGAAAACCCCGGCACGAAGCAGCTCTTCACCAAGGTCAAATACCTTGGCGTCATTGCGCACCATGATCGGAATCACCTGCGACTCCGACTCGCCGATGTCGACCCCAGCGTCGCGCAGCAGCCCCTGCATGTATGCGACGTTGCCCCACAGTTGAGTGCGGAGTTCGGGGTGTGCTTCGGCGAGCTCCAGCGCCCGTGAGATTCCCGCAACGACCGTCGGTGCGAGTGCACACGAAAAGAAGCGGGAGCGGGAGAAGCCGCGCAGGTAGTCGATCAAACCCTGCGATCCGGCGACAAATCCGCCCTGACCCCCAAGGCTCTTCGAGAACGTGCCGATGTGAATGTCGACCTCGTCGTCGAGCCCGAAATGTTCGGCAACGCCTCGGCCGTTGGGCCCGAAGACGAACGTGGAGTGTGCTTCATCGATCAGCAGACGGGCGTTGTGACGACGGCACACCTCGACGATTTCGGGGAGCGGCG
>CAYVPD010000374.1:0-1884 GCA_964453545.1 uncultured Gemmatimonadaceae bacterium | reverse complement strand
CGCAGGGTCATTCACCTGGGTGTTTGCGCTGTCGGCAGCGATTTCGATGGTGGGGGCAGCCGCAGCCAGCCGCCTGCCGTAACCGCAACGAGCCTCGCTGGATGTGTCAGGCGAAGTGGGGCGCTACCTCGTTGGCGAATAATGTGACGGCGCGGGTAAGTGCCTCGGGCGTTGTTGCCTCACGTCCGGTGGCGAAGATAAGACAGCACTCGTCGAATCCGATGGCGTCATGCCAACGCCGAATCTCATCAATCACCACGTCGGGGGTTCCGGCGAACGCTCGGTTGCGAACAAACTCTCGGTACGGCGGGTCTTCTCCTGCAGCTACTCGCTGCAGCACCGGGTCGGCCTCGTCGCCTTTGGTGCCCGCCTCCCAGTAATAACGATGAAAGCTCAGAGCACGGGGGTACCACTCGGACTCCACCTCAGCGTCATCGGCACCAACCCAGGCCTCACGCATCAGGCAGATGCGCGGGGTCCGCCCGACCGCCGCACATGCGGCTCGGTACTGGGCGACGAGTTCAGTCACGACGTCAAGGGTCTCCATCGGCAGCGTGAACCATGTATCGCCGAGGCGCGCGGCACGACGGATCGCGGCAGGTGACGTCCCCCCGACATAAATCGGAGGGTGCGGGGTCTGCACAGGTGGAGGGAACACGGGCACGTCGTCGAAGTGGAAGTAGTTCCCGTCCCAGGCGTAACTGCCGGTGGTCCATGCTGTACGGCAGACGTCAAGAACTTCATCGAGCACGCGCCCACGCTCGTGATATGGCGTTCCGTAGGTCTCGAACTCGTATGGCCGATAGCCGGTGCCAACACCAAGCACCGCGCGACCATTTGTGATGCGGTCGAGTGTGGAGACCTGCTCAATGATGTTTGCGGGATGGTGGAGCGCGGCGAGGTACACCCCGGTGCCGAGCCGCATACGTTCGGTGTGCGCGCCGACGGCGGCGAGATACACGAACGGTGCGGCCTCGTCTTTCACCTCAGGGGAAAACGAATGATGTCCGATGAAGCCGCCGGCGTAGCCCAACTGGTCGACGGTCTGGCAGAACTCGAATGCTTGACGATACGGAACCGTGTCGTCGGGGTCTCTGAAGCGCGGGAGGGTGAGACTAAATTCGATCACCAACGAAGACTAGTGAGCCTTATTCGGACCGTCCGGATCGCCACCGGTCGCGGGGAGGTCCGGTGAGCCTGTACGAGCACGTGTTCCAGCCACTCGAGGTGGGTCCGCTCACCCTGAAGAACCGTATTGTGCGGTCGGCTCATGGCACGTTGATGACCGGCGAGCGACTTATCGCCTACCACGAGGCACGCGCGGCCGGAGGAGTGGCCCTGTCGACGTTGGAGGCAACGGGCGTGCATGCGGGGGCGCCGAGCCTGATTCCGCTGTACTCCGACGACTGCATCAGTTTCTTCCGAGACATCTCGGCTCGCATGCGGCCGTACGGCATGAAAATGCTGCAGCAGATTTATCACCCTGGTTCAGCAACGCGCCCGAAGAAGGCCGCCACACAGATCTCTGCGAGTGCTATCGCGAACCCCATGGTGGGCGGCGTCCCCACAGCGATGACCGTGGCTCAGATCCATGAGATGGTCGAGGCTTTTGCTGCTGCGGCTCGCCGGTGCCGCGACGGTGGTCTCGACGGGGTCGATCTGCATGCCAGTTCTGGATACCTCATCGAACAGTTCCTCTCGCCGGCGAACAACATCCGCGAGGACAACTACGGCGGTTCGCTCAAGAATCGGATGCGGTTCCTGAACGACATTCTTGAGGCGATCCGAGCCGAAGTTGGCCGCGACTTTTGCGTCGGTATCCGGTTGCCGAACGAGGAATACATCCCCGGAGGGTTAACCCCAGCCGAGATTGCCGAGATCGCG
>CAYVPD010000373.1:0-1886 GCA_964453545.1 uncultured Gemmatimonadaceae bacterium | reverse complement strand
TGGTGATTGGCGATCGCGTGCGAGTGGAGCCGGCTCCGTCGCCAGCGGGCGATGCCTGGGTGATTGAGGCCGTCGAGCCCCGCCAGTCGAGCATCGTTCGCCGCTCCGGGCCCGGACGCAAACCCAAGGTCGTGGCGGCCAATGTCGATCGTGTGGTTGTGGTGGTCGCCCTTCGCAGCCCTGATCCGCGGGCTGAAGTGATCGATCGCATGCTTGTGCTGGCCGAAGCCGACCAGATTCCGGCAGTCATCGTGCTCAACAAGATCGATCTGCCCAGAGCTACAGAGATCGCCGAGAAGCTGCAGGCTCGCTTTGAGGCGTCAGGCTACACCTGCATCGAGACGAGTGCCGTCACCAACGAGGGCATCGATGCCCTTCGCTCGGTACTTTCTGAGGGGATTTCGGCATTTATCGGCCCTTCGGGTGTCGGCAAATCGTCGCTTCTCAATGCCCTTGATCCGACCCTCGAACTCCGCACCGGGCTGCTGTCGCGCAAGCTCGAGCGGGGCCGGCATACCACGGTTTCTGCTCGGCTTATTCCGCTGCAGCACGGAGGCCTTGTCGCCGACACACCAGGTTTTGGCGAAGTGGGGGTCTGGGGTGTGGACGCCGAGGCGATGGAGCAGTGCTTTCCCGAGATTCTGGCACGCTCGGGCGAATGTCGCTTTCGAGGGTGCAGCCATCGGCATGAGCCGGGCTGTGCGGTGCGCGAGGCCGTCGAAGCGGGGGAGATTGACCGCGAGCGATTAGACGTCTACGGTCTGCTCAGAGACGAGGCCGAGATGGATCGCGAGCGGGAGCGCTGAGCGGCACGATACGAGGCGCACCGGTCTGCTCGTCGACCGAGACCTGGACCGGCCAGCGGTAGACCGATTCGAGAATCTCAGGGCGAAGCACCTCACCGGGCGTACCTTCGGCGACGGCCATGCCGCAGTCGAGCAGCGTGACTCGATCGGCATAACGTGCGGCCAACTCGAGGTGGTGGGTGATCAGCAGCACGGTATGCCCGTCGTCGGCCGCTGTTCGCAGCAATTCGAAAATGGCCATCTCGTGGCGAATGTCGAGCGAAGCTGTGGGCTCGTCGAGCACGAGCGCCTCGGGCTCCTGCGCGAGCGCACGCGCAATACGCACACGCTGAAGTTCGCCGCCTGAGAGCGTCTGCACGTCGCGGCTGGCCAGATGCTCGACTTCGCAGAGTGCCAGAGCGCTCGTCACGGCCTTGCGATCGGCTTCAGCCATCGGGGCAAACGACCCTAGCCAAGGGTAGCGCCCCATCTCGACTAACTGGGTAACCGAAATCGGGAACGGCATCTTTTCGCTCTGGGGCACACCACCCACGCGCCGGGCGAGCTCCCGTCTTGGCCACGCTGACAGCGCGCGCCCATCAAGCTCGATGCGACCCTGTTGATGGGGTGCTGAGCCCAGTAGCGCGCGCATGAGCGTCGACTTTCCCGAGCCGTTTGGTCCAAGCACCGCGTGAAATGAGCCCGACTCGACACGCAGGTCAGCCCCTGCGAGCGCAGGGCCTCGCGCGCCGGGGTATCGCACGACCACACCTTCGAGTTCAAACCTCATGCCTGACTCCGCCGCAGCAGCACCAGAAATACCGGCACACCGACAAATGCCGTCACGACGCCGATTGGCACTTCGACAGGCGCCAGCATGATACGGGCGCCCAGGTCAGCCACGATCAGAAATGCGGCTCCGGTGAGCGTGCTCAAGGGTAGCAGTGTGCGATGATCTGACCCTACGAAGATGCGCAGGGCGTGGGGGATCACGAGGCCGACGAAGCCGATGACCCCGGCGACGGCCACCCCCGCGGCCGTGATCAGTGAGGCGGTCAGAAATGCCGTTCGCTTGAGCCCTTCGACATCAGCGCCCAGATA
>CAYVPD010000372.1:0-1893 GCA_964453545.1 uncultured Gemmatimonadaceae bacterium | reverse complement strand
ACGAGTGCACGGTGCAGCTCGACCGACTGCGGGCTGGGCACGCGCGGGTCGCCCTCGACCACGTGAATCATCGTGGGCGTCTTTGCGTTTTTGATGTACTGAATCGGCGACTGCTTCCAGTACGGCTCGAAGTCTTCGTAGGGCAGCCGGTCGCCGAGGTAGAACTGACGGTTCCGCTGCACGTCGCTCTGCGCGTACATCGAGATCCAGTTCATCGTGCCGGCGCCTGAGCTGATCGCCTTGAAGCGATCGGTGCTCACGAGAATCCAGTTGGACCAGTGGCCACCGGCACTCCAGCCGAGGGCACCCATCTTGTCGCCATCGACGATGCCTTCGACGATCAGATGATCGACACCCGTCATGATGTCGTCATAGCCCTGCGGGAAGTAGTCACCCACGATCGCGGTGCGGAATGCCTCGCCATAGTTCGATGAGCCGCGATAGTTGGGCTTGAGCACGACATATCCGGCACCGGCATAAACCTGGCTGCCATAGCCTCCGTTGAACCCGAGCACATCAGCGGCTGCGGGGCCGCCGTGAATCGCCACGATCAGCGGGTAGCGACGCCCGGGCTCGTAGTCGACCGGATAGTTCAGCACGCCGCCCACCTCGACCCCATCGGTCGAGGTCCAGGTGATCTCTTCTTCACGGCCGAGCTTGAAGCCGCGCACCTGCGGGTTGACGTCGCTCAGGCGAACCCAGCGATCGCGGTTGCCCACATCATTGATCGAGCGCGCCGTGTAGACGTCGGTCGGTGCCGTCGGATCTTGGTAGGTGATCAGCAGCGTGCCGGTGTCTTCGTCGCGCGATACCGAGAGGGCGCCGTCGACCTCGGTGACGGGACGTACTTCGTCCTCACGCACGTCAAGCGCAAAGAGCTGCCGCGTGGCGCGCCAGCCCTCGTTGAAGTAGATCGTCGAGCCGTCTTCAGACCAGAAGCTGGCCGAAACCTGACCGTCAAAGTTGGTTCCGAGAATGCGGGGCTCGGCGCCAGCGGCGGCAGTTTCGCGCAGATAGAGGCGACGATTGCCCATCGTGTAGGTCTGCAGCTCGAGCGGAGCCGACCAGGCGATCCACCGGCTGTCAGGCGAGAAGCTCAGACCACCCGGACCGGCTTCGAAGGTGTCGGTCAGGCGCTCGATCTGGCCCGACTCAGCGTCGAGCAGATAGAGGTCGCCGAACAGGCTGGACTGCGTGATGTTGCGCTGGTAGCGATCGGCCGAGCCTCCGCTGAAACCTACCCAGCGGCCGTCAGGCGAGACCTCAAATGACTCGACCGAGTAGCTGCCGTCACCGCCCGCCATGCGATCGGCGCTCGCAGCTTCATCGCCCGACGAAACCGCCACACGCCAGAGCGACGAGAGGGGCGTGACCTGGTTGCGAATCTTGACCGTGAAGTCATGATCGCGGCGCTCCCGGTCGCGCGTGTCGAGGCTGTCGAGCGCGGTGAACCAGATGTGGGCGCCGTCAGGGCTGAAGGCCCAACGCTCGATGCCGGAGGCGTGATCGGTGATCGCGCTTGCCTCGACGGTCGAGGTCGTGGAGCCGAGCTGCATCATGGCGGCGACGTCGGCGACTGAGATGCGGTGAAGCTGCTCTTTGTCGCGCTCGCCGCTGTGAAAGACGATCCACTGATTGTCGGGGCTGACATCAAACCGGCTGACGCCCCGCGATGCGTCCGTCAGACGCCGTGGGCCACCGCCGTCGATCGCCATGACGTAGAGCTGCTGACGGTTACCGTTGTTGTCAGGCGCATCGAGATTCGACAAAAAGAGCACGTGGCGATTGTCGGGCATCCACGCAGGTGCGCTCTCGCTGTGCTCGGCCGTGAAGGTGAGCTGACGATTGGTCGAAACGCCGTCGCGGAGCGAAACAATGTAGAGATCGGTCTGC
>CAYVPD010000371.1:0-1897 GCA_964453545.1 uncultured Gemmatimonadaceae bacterium | reverse complement strand
GGAGGTGCTGCTCGGGGACTCACTCGATACCCCGGTCGCGGACTCTGCGCCGGCCCTGTGCCGGGTCTGCTCGGCGCTCCTGGCGTCGCCGCAGTTCATCCTCGGTGGCGTCACGTCCGACGAGCCTCCCGCAGCCCCCGAAGGTGGCGTCGTCCCCGCGGGAGCGGACCGCGCGTCACTCTGCACCCGCCTGGCGGGTGGAATCAACGGCGCTTCGTGCGCCGACGGCAAGCTGGTGCTCTATCGCATCGTGCAAGAGGCGCTCAACAACGTGGCGCGCCATGCCGGCGTGGAGCGCGCCCGGGTCCAGATTCGGGTGATAGAGAGCACGATCCACTGCGAAATTGCCGATGAAGGGCAGGGCTTCGCTCCTGAAAAGGCCGACGCCGAGGGCCGAGGGATGGGCATCTTGGGCATGCAGGAGCGCGCCGCCATGCTGGGCGGTGACGTCGTTGTGCAGTCGAGCCCGGGGCAGGGCACCCGTGTCGTCGTGCGCATTCCCGTCGAATTCGAGCCCGAAGTGGGGCAAGAGGTAGGGCATGTCTGACGTTCGCATCTTGTTGGTCGATGATCACGCCATGTTTCGCGCGGGCATACGCGCGCTCTTGGAATCTGAAGACCACATGCTCGTCGTCGGTGAGGCGAGCTCGGGTGATGAGGCGGTCGACGAAGTGCGGGCCCTCAAGCCCGACGTTGTCGTCATGGATCTCTCGATGCCCGGCTCCAACGGGCTCGAGGCCACACGGAGGATCGCCGCGCTCGGCCTCGACACCCGTGTGCTTGTGCTCACCGTGCATGCCGAAGAAGAGTATCTGGTCCCTGTCGTTGAAGCGGGAGCCAGCGGCTACCTCACCAAGACCAGTGCCGACAAAGACCTGATCGAAGCGATTCGCGTGGTGGCGCGCGGGGAAGTCTTCTTGCCGCCCAAGGCCACGCGTCTGCTACTGCAGCAGTACAAGAGCGCCGAGCACAACGAAGACCTGGCTGGCCTGCATGAGTTGAGCTCGCGCGAGCAAGAAGTGCTCGCCCTCACGGCTGAGGGCTTTTCATCGCGTGAGATCGGCAAGAAGCTCTTCATCTCGCCCAAGACGGTTGATACCTACCGCGCCCGCATTATGGACAAGCTCGGGCTCAATCACCGTAGTGAGCTGGTGCGCTTTGCGCTGCGGGTCGGGTTGCTGAAGGAGATGTAAGGGGTTTGGGCAAGGATTACCCGGATTGAGACGTGTCTTGATGCTTCTCCGGGCAGAGGAGACACCTGACAGGCAGACTGATCGTAAAGCCAGGGGAGTGAAGGGTCGTGTTGCAGCACTCCGGCAGACTTCGACTCTTTCACCTTCAGGTCGACTCGGACAGTGGAGTTCAACTTTGGGTTATCCTCGGTAGGTGCTCAATGGACCTGAAGTGCGGGGCGTCGGGACGGGTGGGTAGCGTTAGACCAACAACGTGCGTTTTAGAAAGTGCCGAGGCCTCTGATCTGGTCGGGCACTTTGTCTTGTGAGCGGGCGCTTTTGGCCTCGGGGTGGGGTTTAACTCGGCGCGTTGGGCGCCACCGCCGCGGCATTGAGTGCGGCCGCTTCGTCGTCTGTGACCGGTTCTTTAACCACCTGCGACCACCCGCGTGGGCTCGTGAGTCCGGGCACTGCCAATGGGCTGTAAAGTGGGCGAAGAACGGTTTGACGGTCGTCCGGATTTCGGGCGGATGGCTCTGAATAAAGGTGTAGACTTCAGCGACGTCCCCAGACTCGATGAGCTCAAGGGCTCAGGAGCGTGTGGCTTAAGTCTTTCGGGGCAGGTCGGGGAGTGAGCACCCGTTGCGGATCGCACCGATGACATAGGCTAACTGCTGCTCGCTGACGCCGCGCTGAAGGCGGTCGCGCCCCCGGTTGCCGCCGTC
>CAYVPD010000370.1:0-1903 GCA_964453545.1 uncultured Gemmatimonadaceae bacterium | reverse complement strand
ACGGTACGATTCAGCATCGGGGTCCGCTCGGCAGCTTGGGCAATGCGATCGTCATCGCGCATGCCAACGGGTTCACGACGCGCTACGGGCACATGAGCCGCTTCGCACCCGGTCTGACCGTCGGCAGCAGAGTTGGGCAGGGTGAGGTCATCGGCTTCGTCGGGGCGACCGGGCTCGCGACCGGCCCGCACCTGCATTACGAGATGATTCGCAATGGGCGGCATGTGGATCCGTTGGCCGTCGATCTGCCGAACGGCGATCCGGTGCCGTCTGACGCGCGCGATCGATGGCTTGGAGAGCTTCGCCCGCGGGTTGCGTTGCTGTCGTCGATTCCGGTGGCCTCGGGGGTTCAGATGGCCCAGGCCATTCCTCTGCCCGACGGGTCGGCGGGTTCGACGGCCGAGCGTGCGACCACTCCGTCTGCCGAGACGTCTGGCGTTTCTGGCGGCAATCGCGCCCCCGAGTTGTCGGTGGCCCCTGACGGGCGCTGACCGTGGCCAGCTGGGTTGCCGCGGCGCTGGCGTTCACACTTGCCGCGGGCTTTTCGAGTTTTGTCTATCTGCGCCGGGAGCCGACGGTGCCCGGCCGCTCGGTCGCTCTCGCTTTGCGCACGATCTCGCTGGGCCTGCTTCTGTGGCTGCTGCTTGCCCCTGAACTCCGGCTTGCTGGTGGTGGGTCGGTAACCCCCGACGCATGGGTCGGTCTCGACACCTCGCGCTCGATGACGCTGGCGGGTCCGTTACCTGATGCAGAGCAGCTTTCGTCAGGTGCTCACTCCCTTGAGTTCGGGTCCGAATCCCGATTGGCCCCGCTCGTGCGGCGGGCAGCGGAATCGGGGGTGCCTCGCCTCGAGCTATGGACCGATCTGAGGGTTGCCGACGGAGCCGAGGCGCTCGCATTGGCCCAGGCCGCCGGGATGGGGCTGGAGGTCCATGATGTCGGGCGGGACGTCATGTCGACGGGCGTCGCAGCGATCACGGCACCGCCGTTTGCTTCGCCCGGTGACGCCGTCGAGGTGCTCGTTGACATCACGGCCACTGAGGCCGCGGCAGGGCAACGGGCGCGCGTCGTGCTCGCTCGTGATGGCTTGCCCATTGATTCGACCGAGGTCGTGCTGCCCGATGCCGGCCAAGTGCTCACGGTCACGCTGCAGCCTCGCGTGTCTGAACCGGCGGCGGGTTCGGCGCAGTCAGCGAGCGACGACAGCGGGCCTCCAGCGGTAGTGTGGTCGGCTCAGGCCGTGCTTCTGGAAGGCGAAGACGAGGCCTCATGGGATAACGTGCGGCATGCCGTGACCTATTTGGAAGCCGGCCCGGGAGGCATCGAGTTCATTACCGCGCAGCCGGACTGGGAGCCTCGCACGTTGGTGCCCCTCATGGCCGAGGTCAGTGCGCTGCCCGCAACGGCCTGGCTGAGACTGCCTGAAGGCGAATGGCTCCAGATGGGCACCCGGGAACGGCTGTCTGATCTGGGGTTGGTCGACCGAATCGCGGCGGCTCGATTGGTCGTGGTGCAGGGGCCGCTGCCGCAGTTGCCCCAACGCATTGCCCGTGCGGCCCTCGCGGCGCGGCGCCGACTCGTGTTCGTCGCCGACTCGGCCGACGGCGCGGCCTTCGGGCTCCGACTGCAGCGGCTGCCCAATGCGGAGTGGTATCCGGACCTGACCTCCGCGTCGGCTCTCGGCTCGACGCTCTCCGACCTCGATCTGGCAACGATTCCGCCGTTGCAAGATGCTTGGGGCGCGGGCACGCTTGGCGACGAGATGCTGGCAGGGCTGCGCGCTGCCCCTCCCGGTGGTGAGGCGCAGCCGGTGCTGATCTTGCATGATGAAGGCGTCGAGCGCCGCTCGGTGCTGGTGCTGGCGAGCGATTTCTGGCGCTGGGGCACGCGCACGGGCGATGTC
>CAYVPD010000369.1:0-1906 GCA_964453545.1 uncultured Gemmatimonadaceae bacterium | reverse complement strand
ATCGAGCGCCTGACCCTCGACGCTCACGTAGCCCCGCCAGCTGCCCCCTACGTCAGGCAGGTCTGTCGCAGCCGGAGCCGTCTCGACTGAGGGTGGCGATGCCACCGACCCAGAACTCGCACACCCCGAAAACCCCGCGCTCACCAATAGCGCCAAGACACCCAAACCGCGACGCATGACGTTGCTCATCTCGCCCCCTCTGCAGTTGAAGTTCAGCCGGCCGCGACGCCTGTACCCGCCGACGCCCGGCGCACAAACTGCACCGACCGGTCAAAAACTGACGAGAACATACGCGCTTTCTGCCTCAATGCCCACTGCTCAAGGCGCAGCTCGCCTTGCCCCTCGACATTGAGCACGACCGCCCCGGCCTCGACGCCGACATCGATCTGGGTAACCCGCTGCAGGTGCTCACGATCCAGCGCGTCAGCGATTCGCAACAGCGCCGCAAGGCGCCGCACGCGTTCGCGCTGATCTGGATCCAGATCACCGTACAAGAAGTGCTCCGGCTTGGGCTCGGCCCGTCGATGGTAGCGAGCCACCAAGGCCACAACCTGCAAGTCACGAGGTGACACGTTGGGCACCTCGGAGTTCGAAATCAGATACAGGGAATGCTTGTGGTGGCGCCGATACGCGATGAACTGACCGATGTCATGAAGCACGGCAGCCACGAGCAACAGGCGCCGATCGACCTCATCAAGGCCGTGCAAGGCTTCGAGTTGATCGAACAGCGAGACCGCCAGGCGGGCCACATGACGGGCATGCGGCTCGTCGAATTGAAAGCGGCGCCCTAGTGCCAAAGCGCCCAGAAATGCCTGCTGCTCCAGCCGGGAGGCGTGCATGCCTGGGCCCGTCATGTCGTCGACGAGATCCAGCAGCACACCCTCTTTGACGCCGACATGCGGTACGACGATCTCGTCGAGCCCCGACAGCGCGGCCACCCGCCCATAGAGCAGTCCCGCCGGGTGAATCACATCGGCGCGGTCGCGTCGCAGCGCGAACTCCGACATGCGTTTCTCGACTGGCATCGTACCCAGTCGGGTGACGGCATCATAGAGCGCCCGTACCGGCAACCGGCTGACCCCCTGTTCATCGGGCTCGCAGCCCGCCAGGCGCGCGAGGGCCTCGATATTGCCGCCGGTCGCAGCCAACCCCGCAAGCGTCTCGCTCTCAATGTGGTCGGGAATGCGCAGCGTGCCGACATACTCGCCCATCAAGGCCTGCTCGGCGGCGACATCGCCCTCAGCAGCGCCCAAATCTTCAAGCAGGCGCACCGTGCCCATGGCGTGCGACTCTGACCAGTGAATGCCGTCGGCAGACACCTCTGACACCTCGAGTGAGCCCCCTCCGAGGTCGACGGTCATCCAGCGACCCTGCCGAAGATCGAGGCGATGGCGCACGGCAAGCCACACCAGGCGTGCCTCTTCGGTGCCGGTGATCGTCTCAAGCCTGATGCCACTCTCCCTGCGAATACGGTCGACGAACTCTCCACCGTTGCGGCTTTCCCGCACCGCGCTGGTGGCTACCGCGCGGTACCGGGCGACCCCATGCGTCTCGATGGCACGGCGAAAAGCGACCATCGCCTCGACCGCCTGCGACATGGCGCTGGCATCGAGCAGGCCCGTCTGGAAGACATCGTGACCCAGCCGGATCGGGAGCCGCTGCACCTCAAGCTCCATCCAGGTTCCAGGGTCGACGAACTCGGCCACGACGAGCCGAATGGCGTTGGAGCCGACATCGATCGCTGCGACGCGCAACGGGAATGTGGCGGAGTCGATCACTCGCTGACCTCCAGCTGCCGCCGACGCAACGCATCGGCCATCAATCCTCGGTGAAAATCGCGCACAGGTCCGTCACGGGGGGGCGTGCGCAGCGAATAATGCCCCTCGGAGTCGAGGTCCCACGCGAG
>CAYVPD010000368.1:0-1919 GCA_964453545.1 uncultured Gemmatimonadaceae bacterium | reverse complement strand
CACGCCCCGAGTAAAACTCGATAAGCGGAGCGGTCTGACTGCGATAGACAGCCAGGCGGTTCCGCACCGTCTCGGGAGCATCATCGGTACGCTGCTCCAGCGCTCGGGCACCACAGCGATCGCACTGGCCCTCGACCGAGGGAGCATCAAAGAAGACGTTAAAGACCGCACCGCATTCGCCGCAGGTACGACGACCCGACAGGCGCTTCACCAGGGTTTCATCGTCGGCCTGCAAGACCACCACGCGATCCACTGACCGACCGAGGTCCGCGAGCACGGCATCGAGCCCCTCGGCCTGCGGAATCGTGCGCGGGAAGCCGTCGAAGACAACTCCTGTATCGGAGCCAAGCTCTTCCAGAGCTTCACGCACCATTCCCATGATGACCGAATCGGGAACGAGCTCACCCCGGTCCATGAAGGCCTGAGCCTCTTTGCCCAAGGGCGTTCCCTCTTTGCGAGCGGCGCGCAGCAGATCTCCCGTCGAAACGTGAGAGAGCCCCCGAGCCTCACACAGGCGCACACCCTGCGTCCCCTTACCGACCCCAGGGGGGCCCAGCAGAATGGCGACCATCAACCTTACATGTAGCTCTGGCGACCGCGCATCTTCACGCGCCCCTTCTTCATGAAGCCGTCGTAATGACGAACAAGCAGCAGCTGCTGAATCTGCTGTACGGTGTCGAGCCCGACGCCGACAACGATGAGCAAGCTGGTGCCACCGAAGAAGAACGTCTGGATGCCGAAGATGTCGAAGATCCAGAACGGCAGCAGAGCGATCGCTGCAAGGTAGAACGAGCCCGGGAGCGTGATACGCGTCAGCACCCGATCGATGTACTCAGCCGTACGGGCACCTGGCTTCACGCCAGGCACGAACGCACCCTGCTTCTTGAGATTCTCAGCCAGATCCACCGGATTGAAGATGATCGCGGTGTAGAAATACGTGAAGAAGAGAATCAGCAGGCCGTAGGTGCTGTAGTAGACCCAGTTGTTCGGCTGGAAGATGTCGGCCAGACCGGCAAGGAACGGAAGCGAGCTGAACGCTGCCAGCGTTCCCGGCACGATGATGAACGACTGCGCAAAGATGATGGGCATCACGCCAGCTGAGTTCACACGCAGCGGAATGAAGCTCTTCTGCCCTTCTTGAATGCGCCCGCGTCCAACGACCTTGCGGGGGATCTGAACCGGGATCTTGCGAGCAGCCATGGTCATGGCCACGACACCGGCGCTGACGCCGACGATCACGATGACCAGCGCGACGAGCGCAAACGGCCCGATCTCGCCGAGGCGGAACGACTCCCAAGTGCGAACGACCGCGGCCGGAAAGCCCTGAATGATCGAGAAGAAGATGAGCAGGCTCATGCCGTTGCCAACACCACGCTCCGTGATCTGCTCACCCAACCACATCACGAAAATGGCTCCGACCGTCAGCGCGATGACCGTCGTGAAGACGAAACCGAAGCCGGGGTTGCGGACTGCATCACCGAAGCCCTGAAGGAAGGCCGAATAGCCATACGCCTGAGCGGCCGCCAACAATACCGTGGTGTAGCGCGTCCACTGCGTCAGCTTCTTGCGCCCCTCTTCGCCTTCCTTTTGCATCTTTTCGATGGTCGGGAAGACAGCCGCGAGCAACTGGAACATGATCGATGCCGAGATATACGGCATGATGCCCAGCGCAAACACCGTTGCGCGGCTCAGCCCTCCGCCCACGAACATGTCGTAGACGCCGAAGAGAGTTCCCGACAGCTGCCCGAACTGCTGTTCGAGCGAACCCACGTCGAGACCCGGTACGGTGATGTGAGCGCCGATCCGGTAGATCAGGAGCATCAAGACCGTAAAGGTCAGCTTCTCCCGGACTTCGGGAGACCGCCACAGCTTCGCGAGCCAGTTGTCCATCGGGGCTTATGCCTGGTCCTCTCCGCCGA
>CAYVPD010000367.1:0-1927 GCA_964453545.1 uncultured Gemmatimonadaceae bacterium | reverse complement strand
CGTCGAAATCGGCTCTTCCTGCGCGGCCTGCGTCTGGTCGTAGAGGTTGCGATATACGGCGAGATAATCGTCGTACAGCACCGGCGTTCCATTGACCCGGCCGATCTCTCCAACGCCCATGGCGCTGCGGCCACTGACGTCCATGCCCCATTCGAAGACCATGAGCGCGACAAATGCAATGGCCGCGACCAGCATGATCCACTTCGTATTTTCCCGCATCTGCCGCATCATAGGCGTGGCGTCTCCTGAGCCTTCGTTCTTGCTTTGCGCCGGGAGGGTTCTCGGCAGGGTATTCTGACGAGAGTCGCGAAAGGTAAGGTGCAGCCCACCCACCCTCAAGCCGCGCGGGGTCAACGATTGCCCGATCTCGTTGACACTCCTTCGGCCGGTCATCTACCTTCTGCCGAATGTACCGCGGCGAAACCCGGCGGGTGCCCGCGGCGAGTCCCCTTCGTCTTGCGCGACAGGAGCGCGTGCCCCATGGCCGCGATCGACGACGAAATTCGCACGCTCGAAGGCCTGATCGGCGATCCCGGGCGCGACCCCGAAGGACGAGGGTTCGTGACATTGGCCGACGCGCTGCGCAGGGCGGGCAGGCCGGAGCAGGCGCGTGAGCTCTTGCGAGGGGGCATCATGCAGCACCCCGACTTTGCCTCGGCCCTCGTCGCCCTTGCCCAAGTTCACGGTGACTTGCGCGAGCTCACTGCGTCGGAGTTGGCGTGGCGCCGCGTCATCGAACTCGATCCGGAGCATCGCTTCGCGCACGAGTCGCTGGAGCGGGTGCAGGCGCAACTTGCCGAAGAGTCGGCCACCGAAACATCGGTCAGCGTCGATGACGTGGTGTTGCCCGAGGCAGGGGACGCGGTTGACGATGCGTTTCCCGCAAGCTTGGTCGAGACGACCTTTCAGAGCCCGGCCCAAGGCGAGTCTGAAGACGATAAGGCGCAGGCCGAGTTCATCGAACGCGTGTTGGGAGAGGTTCCCCGCCGGCCGGTGGCTCCCCGTGTGTCGAGACCGGTCGTGACCCGCACGCTGGCCGAGACGTATGCGCGACAGGGCCTGCTCGATGCGGCCGTCGATGTCTATCGCACGCTGGCCGAGGCGCAGCCCGACAACCGCGACATCGTGGAGCGGCTCGCGCAGCTCGAGGCCGAGTTGGGTGGGGCGCCGCCCGCACGCACCATTGAAGACGAAGTTGCCCCGGTTGCTGAGCCTGTCCCGACGGACGCCCCTGTCTCGACGGCCGAGTCTGGCCCGACGGCCGACTCTGGCGATGCCTCGGACGCCGCTTCTGGCGGCGCTGAAGTGGAGACGTCGTCACCGCCGACCATCGCCGACTACTTTTCCAACTTGCTCTCGTCCGACCACCAAGAGAGAGAAACCCAATGAAGAAGCTGCGCATCGGAGTGCTGCATGGGCCCAACCTGGGCTTGCTCGGACAGCGCGAACCCGAGGTTTATGGACGAGCGACGCTGGGCGATATCGACGGCGCGCTCACGTCTCTGGCCGACGAACTGGGTGTGGATCTCACGATCTTTCAGTCGAACCACGAGGGGGCGCTGATCGATCACCTGGAGGGCGAGGCTGCAGCGATGGACGGTTTTGTCGTCAATGCGGGAGCGCTGACCCATACGTCGATCGCGCTTCGAGATGCACTCGTGGGCATCTCTCGGCCCTTTGTCGAAGTGCATCTCTCCAATACGTCAGCACGTGAGCCCTTTCGTCACACGTCGTTTCTGTCTGAGGTTGCTGCCGGCGTGGTTTATGGATTCGGCCCAGACAGCTATCTTTTGGGGCTTCGCGGTCTTGTGACCCTCCTTCATCGTTCTGCCAACCAAGACGGAGCCTAGCCGACGCGCCATGGCCAGTACTGCTGATTTCCGCAATGGAATGACGCTCCAGATCGACGGCAGTCTCTGGAGCATCG
>CAYVPD010000366.1:0-1937 GCA_964453545.1 uncultured Gemmatimonadaceae bacterium | reverse complement strand
CCGAGAACACGGTGCCGATCTTCTGGTCGAGGCTGACGAGCTCCTCGCCCACGTCAAATAATTGTCGGCCAGCGACAACAGCAAGACCGCCAGCCGCAGCAGTCATCAGGCCGAAACCCTTTGCTACGTTGGTCGAAACACTGCCGATTTTGCTACTGAGCGTGCCCAGTTTTGTGCTGGCTTCGCCGACTGCTTTCTTGAACTTGCTGGCGTCGCCCAGAATCGCGACGTTGATGACGCTTGTGCCGACAGCCATGAAGTGATCCTAGAACGTGCGCCGGATAATCTCTCGGACCTGCCGGTTGTACGTTTCGATCACTTGTTGGCGGCGATCGTCAAGCGCCTCGTACATGAACGGCTGCGGGCGTATGCCTCGAGCGCCCCAGCCGAAATGGATCGGCCCGGCGTATGGCACCGAGGTCGGGCCAGATTTGCGGTTGTTGCCGGCACGGACACGAGCAGCGGTTTTCGTGCCCGAGCCTCGAATCGAACGCTGCAAACGACCAGACCGTATCGGTGTCTTTGTTTTGGCTGTGTCGGCTACGTCGTCTGCGAGGCGTTTGTGCAGTTCTCGGAGGTCGCTCATGTCGTCGCCAGCCTCGCGAAACGCTCGCCGTAATTCTCTACCGCCTTCGACTCGGATTGCTGGCTGTGCCATCAGCGCCTCCTGGAGGCTTTCTCACGCTCTCGTGCTTGTTCGGCCAGTATGGCCCGGAATGCCCGTATGACCTTCGGAGAGGCCGCCTCAAGCTCGCTGATCGGCTGCCCGGTGGCGAGCGCCAACGCTGCTAGCTGATAGGCGGCCCCTCGTCGGCTAAAGGGCGGTCGTTGTCTGTCTCGAAGTCCATGTCGGCGAGCTGCGACCGGAACTTGTCGAATGGCGGCACAGTGAGGCCGTCGGCTCGTCGGCATTCCCACGCCAGCCAGCACAAATGCTCAAGTTTCATGCGCTGCAGCGCCTCGATGCCGGAGTCAAGCTTGAAGTAGAGCTCCATCCGCAGGACAGTGCCCATATTGGGCGTGCTGCGGATGGGTTCATCCTCGCCTTCCAGTCTTGTCGTTATTGACAGGTCGAGCATGTTGCTCTCTTTCTGCTATGACGTGGCGGTGGTGACCGCTCCGCTCATCGGCCAGGTGACCGAGATGGTGGCGAGGTCGGCGACGCCGCCGTCGATGAACGGCACTTCGGTGACCAGGCAGCTGACCGACTTCTTCGGGTTCGTAGCTGCCACAGCGTCCGAGGTCGGGGTGACTTCGACGGTGGTGACGGTGCCGAGCAGCGTGTCAAGGGTGGCGTAGACCTCCGACGCAGCGAAATCTTGAAGGAACTCGATGCTGACGCTGCCGTCTTGGAGGCCACCGATGCGGGTGATGTTGGCGTCGCCCATAGCGGTCGTGTCGAGCTCGGCTGCGGTGTTGGTGAACGTCACCGAGGTGATGTGGTCCGTCAGGTCGACCGAGTTGATGGTGACTGTGACGGTGTTCTGGTTGAATACGGCCATCAGTCGGCCTCACTTTCCGGTTCTGCCTTGCGGCTTTTCTTGGGTTCATCGGCGGACAGGTGCCCGCCGGCGATCAATGCGGGCACGTTCGCGCCCTCGAGGTCATCATCGGTCACGGTGTCGCCCTGGGCGTGCCCGGCGAGCCGATCCGATTTCACGGTGTATTTCATCGTGCGTGTACCTCCACGAGGAATCGTGCGCCGATGTAGGCGCTGTCAGCCCACTCTACTATCCCGTAGTCGGTGGCCTGGGTGACCTGACACGTCAGCGCTGAGCCGTCCAATGTCGGGTCGGCTTCGATCGCTGCCGGCACGGAACCGGTGCCCGAGATCAGGGCGTCGAGGGCGTTTTGGGAGTATTCCTCGGCCATGTTCTGCAACATGACAACGATCTCGAACCGGAACGCTGTCAGGCTGCCGCCAGCACCGACCATCG
>CAYVPD010000365.1:0-1942 GCA_964453545.1 uncultured Gemmatimonadaceae bacterium | reverse complement strand
GCCAATGGAGTAGTACGCCTTCGGTACAAGGGGCTCGTCATCGACGGGTGCCTCTCGCTCTGCCGATTGCAGCGCAGCCGCGGGCTCTGGCTCTGGCTCCGGCTCAGGCTCTGGCTCAGGCTCTGGGTCGGCCTCCAGAAGAACCTCGGCCTGCACGGGCGGCTCACCGTCCAGGGGCTCATCGACACGCTCGGCCCCTTCAACGGGTTTGACGGCTTCGAGCTCGGTATCTGCAACGTCTTCAGCCTCAGGCTCAAGGCCGAAGTCCTCGAACAGATCGCGGGTGTCGGAGTCGAAGCGATCAAACTTCATGACCATTCCTCTGATTTGGGGTCGCGCGTCATGAGATTCTGAAAGGCCTGCTTCGGATCGCGTCCGTCTACCAGCATCGCACGCACCTCTTCGGCAATCGGCATCTCCACCCCGTGGCGGGCAGCCAAACTCGTAACCGCCTTGGCCGTCTCGACCCCCTCGGCAACAGCCTGCATTTCGCCGAGAATAGAAGCCAGCGATTCTCCCTGTCCGAGGCGCACGCCGACGGTCCGATTGCGTGACAGCGCTCCCGTGCAGGTGAGCACGAGATCGCCCATGCCAGCCAGGCCGGCAAAGGTCTCACGGCGCGCGCCCATGGCGACCCCAAGTCGGGTCATCTCGTCGAGCCCCCGGGTGATCAACGCCGCCATGGTGTTGTGTCCGAACCCCAGTCCCACGGCGACCCCCGCAGCCAACGCCATGACATTCTTCAGCGCCCCACCGAGCTCGACCCCGACCACGTCGCTGTTGGTGTATACGCGGAATTGATTGTTCACGAAGAGCGACTGCACGCGCTCGGCCACTGCAGGCACGCGTGACGCCACGACCACTGCCGTAGGAATGCCACGGGCGACCTCTGCGGCGAAGCTCGGACCCGAGATGACCGCAAAACGGTCACGCAACGTCTCGCCCAGCAGGTCGACGAACACCTCGTCCATGCGCCGCAGCGACGAAAGCTCGATGCCTTTGGCCGCGCTTACGAGCAATGCCTCGGGCCCGAGATAGGCTGCGGCCTCAGCCCACACCGAAGCCGCAAACTGGGCCGGGACCGCCGAAACGACGACATCGGCGCCCTCGATCGCTACCTTCAGCGAGTCGGTGGCTCGGAGCGAGGAGGGGAGCTCGACATCGGGCAAAAAGGTCTCGTTGGTCTTCGCCCGGTCGATAGCCTTGGCCACCAGCGTCTCGCGAGCCCACAGCACGGTGTCGTGACCGTTGGTGGCGAGCACGGCCGCGAGGGCCGTGCCCCAACTGCCAGCGCCGACGACAGCCACGCGCCGACGTGGCCCAGTTGCCAAGGCCTGGGGTGGAGAGTTCGAGCTCATGAGCCCCTCCCGAAGCGGTTCTCTTCGCCCCGCACGAGGCGTGCGATGTTGGCGCGATGAGCCCACACCACAAACGTGGCCAGCGCCACCGAGAACATCACCAGGGCTGAACCGCCCCGGTGCGGCGTCAGCCAAATCAGCAGCGGCAGCAACCCGGCTGACGCGATCGAACCCAACGACACGATCCGGGTGCTGCGGACGACGGCAATGAAGACGAGCAGTCCGAGACCCACAGCGGCAGGAGCCAAGGCCAAAAAGAGCCCGGCGCTCGTCGCTACGCCTTTGCCCCCGCGGAAGCCTACGAAGACGCTGAAAACATGGCCGATCACCGCCAGCAGTCCGCAGAGCACGGAGAGGCCCAGCAGGTCGTTGGCGCGCAACACCGCGGGAACACCAGCCTGATCGACGACGGCGGTGGCAAACGCAACCGGCGCAAACCCCTTGAAGACGTCGAAGAGCACCACAGGGAGCGCAGCCTTCCAACCAAGCACGCGAAAGGTGTTGGTGGCTCCCAAATTGCCACTGCCTTCGTGACGCAGATCGACACCGTGGAAGGCGCGACCCACCCAAAAACTGGTGGGAAT
>CAYVPD010000364.1:0-1943 GCA_964453545.1 uncultured Gemmatimonadaceae bacterium | reverse complement strand
CTACTACGACTGCAGCTTCGACGATACTGCCGTCGCCCGTGATCACGCGCGCACCGGCATAGACCGTTGCCGGGGCGCCGCTGTCGGCGTCGCTCGCAGGGGCACAGGCCGCGCTCAGCAGGGCGAGCGAGCTGAGCGTGAGGGCGATCGCAGGGGTCGCGACGCGAGTGACGATCGGGGTCAGCAGTGAGGTTGAGATGCGAGGGAGCGATTCACGACGCATGGGTCAGACTCCAGCAGCAGGGAGGGCAGGGGATGGCGAGCGCGATCAGCCCACAGGATACGGCGGGGGGATGGGGCGGGGCCAGAGTGTGGGGGGTAGCCCGGGCCCTTGTAAGGGTTAGCCGCCTGCGCCGCCCCCTTATCTGGATGGCGGCGGCTCGGTGAGGAAGGTCAGCCCACCACTGACCGGCTGGACGCCAGGCGCGATGTCTGAGTGGCCGAGGCCCAGTTGGCCCAGGCTGTTGCTGCCCCAGCAGTGTGCTGCACCCGTAGCGTCAACGAGACAGCCGCCACCTCGGCCAAGCGCGAAGTTCGAGACCCGAGCGTCCCATACAAAGTCGATCTGCGTCTCGGTGTTATTGCTTGCATTCAACGCCGCCGCGCTGCCCCAGCAGTAAAACTCGGCCTGGTCCGTGAGTCCGCACGTGGCCTCCTGCACCGTGCGAATCATCAAGAAGCGCACCTCGGGGGCTACGTCGGTTGGTTCGCCTTGGGCCTCGCCACGAGCCACCCCGAAGCCGAGGTTGCCTGCCAAGTCACGGCCCCAACAGGCGGCTTGGCCGGCGTTGGTAAGGGCGCAGGCGTGCCTCTGGCTTACGCGAACCTCCCTCCACCTGACGCCGGGTGCTACTCGTTGCGGTGAAGTATGGATCACGCTTGCGTCAATCACACCGACGCCCGTCACTCCGTTTACGGCCGACCCCCAGCAGAAGAGCTGGTCACCGGAGTTGACGGCGCACCCGTTTACCAGGCCGAGGTCTGCATCGCGGAACGGAAGTCCGTTTTGGGCGATCGGCCCCGAGCCGATTGTGTTTCCAACCGCACCCGTCGACCCGTTGCCCATCTGCGCCGCGTCGTTCACCCCCCAACAGAAGGTCTGACTCACGTTGCCCCGAGTCAGGCCGCACGTTGTGAAGATACCGATGGCCAGCACTCCGTAGCTGTGGTTGCCGTCGACCGCCACTGCAGTCCCCGCAACCGGCGGGGGACTTGTGCCGAGCACCCCGGCCAGGCCCCAGCACCGGGCTGCAAAGTCGGCACTGGTCAGGGCGCAGGAGTGGCGCCCGCCGGTAACGACCGACCTGTATGTCTCAGTGCCGGGTATCTGAACCGGTGAGCTTTGTACCGTGACAGGGGCGCTCCCGGTTTGTCCGTTGTTATTTCGACCCCAGCAATACACGCTTTGATTGGCCGCCACCATGCAA
This sequence comes from uncultured Gemmatimonadaceae bacterium, assembly GCA_964453545.1. GTDB lineage: Bacteria > Gemmatimonadota > Gemmatimonadetes > Longimicrobiales > Gaopeijiaceae > Gaopeijia. Next base: position 516 of record CAYVPD010000364.1, on the reverse strand, counting down.
CGGGTGTCTTCTGCGAAGTCAAACGACGTGTCGTACATCGACGTCATGGGTGCGGACAGGCCCGCATCAAGCCCCGTGGCACTGGCACGGAGCTGGTACTCGGCTTTGACTGCCGTGAACCGCAGCTGATCGAAGGTCGCGCGGCCATCGTCAGAGGTCATAAGGGTGGTTCCCGTCAGAGCTGCAGGCGCAATGCCGGGCGTCTCGATCGAGATCGTGACATCGACCTCGGCACCAGGCACGCGGAATCCGTCGGAATCGACCACGTCGACCTGGATCGGCGTGATGAAGTCGACCGAGGTGCGCGACAGCTTCGGCTGCTGCGTGAAGACGAGCGCTGCCGGAGGACCCACGACGAAGTCAATCGTGCCGTTTTGTGTGACCGCCGAGCCGCGGCCGTCGGCTGCGATCGTGGCGCGAACTTCGACGTTGCCGGGTGCGAGGCCTTGCACTGAGACGACCGCCTCGCCGTTGGCATCGGTGAGCTCAACCGGGCCTCCGACGAGTCCGGCCACA
>CAYVPD010000363.1:0-1946 GCA_964453545.1 uncultured Gemmatimonadaceae bacterium | reverse complement strand
CCTTCAGGTCGGGGGTGTCATCGGGCCATCCAAACGGGCTCATCGGCCACAGCCACGAGCTGAACCATGTGTCGAGCACGTCGGGATCTTGGCGCAGCTCACCCGCGCAGTTTGGGCACGCTTCGGGGTCGTCACGCAGCACGTGGGTCGCCCCGCAGCCGTCGCAGTACCAGACCGGTATGCGATGGCCCCACCAGAGCTGACGCGAGATGCACCAGTCTCTGATGTTTTCCATCCAGTGCTCGTACACTTTCTGCCAGCGGTCTGGCGTAAAGCGAATCGTGCCCTCGCGCGAGGCTTTGAGCGCAGGCTCCGCCAGCGGCTTCATGCGCACGAACCATTGCTCGGACAGGCGCGGTTCCACGACGGTGTCGCACCGATAGCAGTGCGGCACGGAGTGCTGGTGCACGTCTTCGCCGGCCAGCAAACCCTGGTCGGCCAGCGCGGCGAGCACCGCCTTGCGGGCCGCAAACCGATCCAGACCACGGAACGCCTCTGGGGCCGCGTCATTCATGACCGCTTGGTCGGTCATGACATTGAGCACCGGCAACTCGGCCCGGCGCGCCATCTCGAAGTCGTTGGGGTCATGAGCCGGCGTCACCTTGACCATGCCCGTGCCGAACTCGGGGTCGACGAAATCGTCAGCGATCACCGGAATCGTGCGCCCCGTCAGTGGGAGCTCCACCTGAGTTCCGATCAGTGCGGTATAGCGAGCGTCGCCCGGGTTCACGGCAACGGCCTGATCACCCAGCATCGTCTCAGGCCGGGTCGTCGACACCGTGAGGTACCATTGGCCGTCGTCCATCTGACCGAGCGCGGTGGCTCCCTTGCTGACACACTCTGCCGCTGCCGCTGCGGCCGCGGCAGGGAGCGGGTAGCGCAGATGCCAGAGGCGCCCTTCGCTCTCTTCGCCCTCAGCCTCTTCGTTGGACAGCGCGGTGAGGCAACGAGGACACCAGTTGATGATGTACTCGCCCCGGTAGATCAGCCCCTTCTCGTAAAGGCGCACGAAGACCTCTCGTACAGCCCGCGAAAGATGAGGATCAAGGGTGAAGGCTGTACGCTCCCAGTCGGCTGAGCAGCCGATCGCCTTCAGCTGATCGAGAATCGTACCGCCCGTCGTCTCGACGAACTCCCAGATGCGCTCTACGAAGGCCTCGCGCCCCACCTCGTAGCGATCGGTGCCTTCCGCGGCGAGTCGGCGCTCCACGACGTTCTGCGTGGCAATCCCTGCATGGTCGGTGCCCGGCAACCACTCCGCAGCACGCCCCTGCATGCGCCGGAACCTGATAAGCACATCTTGGATCGTGTTGTTCAGGCCGTGCCCCATGTGCAGCACCGCCGTGACGTTGGGCGGCGGAATCACGATCGTATATGGATCGCGCCCCTGAGACGTGACTTCATCTGCAGCCACATGGAAGCAGCCGGCCTCCAGCCACCGACGGTAGATGGGACCCTCAATCGCCTGGGGATCGTAACGCGGGGCGAGCTCCTGGCTCACGCAGCCTCCATGGAATCGCAGATGCCGGATTTGCCCCTCGCCATAAGGGCAGCGCATCGGCACGACAGATAAGTGAAATGGGCGACACCAAGGCTATTTGATGCCGCGACAGGGGTCAATTGAGTGAACCGCCCCCGCCCCGCCGACGCACGACACTGCTGTCCGAGCCCGATCGAGCCCGCATGCGCTCGGCATCGCGCCGCGCCCGAATCGCCTGTGCTCGCTCCCGAAGGGTCTGGTCGGTCAGCAACTGGCCGGCGGCTCGCCGGATCTCGGCGTCTTGCAGATATCGGCGCACGAGGTCCTGACTGGCGCCGGCTGGCGTGCCAAATGAAAACGGCAGCGGCAGAGTAATGCTTCCAAGGTGCAGCTTGCCAGGCGAAATCCCCCAGCGTTTGCCCTCATCGTCGGTGTAGGTCCAGTCGGTCGAGGCCTCAGTGCGTGC
>CAYVPD010000362.1:0-1956 GCA_964453545.1 uncultured Gemmatimonadaceae bacterium | reverse complement strand
CGATACGCTCGTCAGTGAAGCCTCGTGGGAGGCGGCGACCGACAGCATCAAGGCGGCTCTCACAGCCGTTGCTTTGGTGGCCGATGGCACTCGGCGCAATGCCTTTGTCGCGACGCGACCCCCAGGGCACCATGCGACACCCGATCAGCCCATGGGCTTTTGCCTGTTCAACACAGTGGCTGTGGCCGCCCGCTGGCTTCAGGATCAAGGGCTAGCTCGGCGGGTGCTGATCGTCGACTGGGATGTGCACCACGGCAATGGCACGCAAGACGTCTTTTATGAAGACGCCGATGTGCTCTTTCTTTCGCTGCACCGGCATCCGCTGTACCCGGGAACAGGCATGGCTGATGAGGTGGGTGCTGGCGCAGGGCAGGGCACGACGCGAAATGTGCCGCTGCCGGCCGATACGTCGCGCGCGGCGTATCTGGAGCAGTTTGAGGCCGTGCTTGATGAGGTGCTCGAGGTGTTCACGCCCGATTTCACGCTGGTCTCAGCGGGGTATGACGCGCTGGCCGGTGATCCGGTCGGAGGGTTGGCGCTTGAGCCGTCAGACTTTCACCGTCTGACCGAGATTTTGCTGGCCTCACTCGGTGGCGCAGACGCTCGACTGGTGGCCTGCCTCGAAGGGGGCTACGATCCGAAACGCACAGGGCTCGCCTGCGTCGCGACGCTGCGGGCGCTGGCCGGTGTGGCGCAGGCCGATCCGACCCTGCCTGCAGAGCTGGGGTAGCATCTTTTCTCGGTCCGTGAGATCGTGAAAGCTGAGGTCCATTTTGGAACAGCAAGACGGCTGGATCGCCGTTGGAGGGGGGTTCGGATTCATGCGTTCGACGCTCGTCATCGTACTGCTCATGCTCGCGACCGCCGGGTCACAGCTCTCGGCGCAGGCCGCCAACCAGCTGCCGCCGGCAGAAGACGGCCCCATGAAGGTGCATCCGGAGGCCCAGTCGGCGATTGATCAGCTCAAGTCGCCATACTGCCCGGGCCTGATGCTCGAAGTTTGCCCTTCTCCCGGCGGTGCTGCGCTGCGGGACTCCTTGCAGAATCTCGCCGTTGAAGGCTGGAGCGCAGACGAGATCGTTGAATGGGTGATCGGCAATCATGGCGAGCAGTGGCGGGCGCTGCCGCGTCGGTCGGGAGCGTCTCTCGTGCTGGCGTGGATCGTTCCGCCCGTGGGTGTGCTGGTGGGATTCCTCTTGGTCATCGTGGCGCTGCGGCGCATGCGGGCCGGACAGGGACCGCGCCCCGCCGTGACGGGCGAGGTCTCGGGCGAAGAAGAAGCCCGACTCAGGGCCGCCATGCGAGAACTCGACGCCGAAGAAGAGGCGACCTTCTTCTGACCACGCTGGAGCCGACGCTGAGCGGAGCCGCGTCGACGATGGCTCCGTCGATGCTCGAGCTGGTCCAGCTCTCGCCCCGGCTTTTTTTCCCGCCGGGGGGCGAAGACCTGTATCGCCACATCGCCGTGCTCAGTGACTTGAGTGCCGGCATGGAGGTGCTCGATGTCGCCTGCACGCGAGGAGTCGCACTCGAGTACTTCGTGCGCGAGTTCGAGGTGCACGGTTCAGGGGTGGAAGCTGACGCGCAGCTGGTGAGCGAAACCGCGGAACGGTGCAGACGCCGATCGCTTGCCGATCGCTTGCAAGTGCAGGTGGGTCGTGCGGATCGACTGCCCTACCGGGATGGTATTTTTGACGTCGTCATCGGCGAGCTGGGATTCAGTTCGGCCGTGGACCCTGCGGTCGCGCTTGCCGAGCTGGCGCGGGTCACCCGACCTGGCGGCACGATCATGTTGGTGCAGCTGGTGTGGCTGGCGCCCGTCGAGATCGCACGGCAGGAGTGGCTTGGGCAGGTACTGGGCGTGCAACCGCGCATGCTGGTCGAGTGGAAGCGCATGCTTCTCGAGGCCGGTATCGGCGACCTGCACACGGAGGACTGGTCGGACACGTCAACCAC
>CAYVPD010000361.1:0-1956 GCA_964453545.1 uncultured Gemmatimonadaceae bacterium | reverse complement strand
CTGATCGATCTCGGTCGTGGTCACCCAGGCCACCCATTGGGTCCCTTCAGGGGCCGGGCGTAACCGATCGAACTCGACGTGAACGTCTTGCACATAACTGCCATCGGCCGCGATCGAGACGCCAAAGGGCGACGACCGGAAGGTCACGTTGGCCCGCCCGTCAACGTAGGCCGTGCCCAAGACGTTGCGGGTGGGCACCAGCTCGATCAGGTAGTAGTCGCTGCGACCCGCCACCTGACACGTCGACCAACCGTCGGGCGCGATGTTCGCGGCCTCAGAGCCTGCCGGTTCAGCGGTTGTCGCAATGGGGATTGCAGGGCCCGTGCCCACCCCGAGCCCGAGCGCCATCCTCAGCCCGAGGCCCAGCCCCAGCGTGCTCCAAATCCCCCAGAGCGTCATCGCCTCACCGACCCCCGTTGGGACGAAGCGCAGGGGCGTCCCAATCTTGCGCTGACGAGATGTTCGGCAGACCCCACTGGCGACCGTCCCACCCGCCGAAGCCTTCCATGCGAAACGTCCAGAGCCCCGTGGTCATGTCGCTGACCACGATCAGGCCGTCAGCGTTGCGCACGTCGACGCCAAATGCGCCGTTGAACTGCGAGTACCGATCGGTGTTGGGTGCGCCGATGTAGGTGTCGTAATAACCAACGAGCTGCGGGTTGTACGGATCCATGAGGCTGAAGATCTGCAAGCCGTCGAGATAGCCCGAGGCAAAGACGAACGGCCAGCGCACCTCATGGTTGTGAATCAGGTGCTCCCAATGCGCGGTGAACGCCGAAATCGGCGAGCGAATGTTGGTCACCTCGCCCTCGAGCGCCGGCTGCAGGTCAAACACCCGAATGGGCGCGTATTGATATTCGGTCTCGGCGATGACGTAGCGCCCGGTCGGATCGGGGGTGAAGGTGTGCCCGTATGACACGCCCGAGACACCGGTCAGCGAAATGCGCAGCTCGGGCGCAGCGACGTCAGACACATCGTAGACGTAGTAGCCACCGGTACCACCGCCGTAGAACCGGTCTTCGTCGGTATCGGGGTGGTAGCCGACATAGAAGTCGTGGTAGCCGCGGCCGCTCCCGCTTCCGAGCGCAGACTCCGGCACCGGGACCATGCCAACCCGCGATCCCTCGACCCCCTCATCGACCAGCGTGCCGAGGTCATAGATCAGGGCCCCGGGGGCCGCCGCCGTCGTGAAGAGATAGATACGGCCGTTGGAGTGCTTGTAGATGAAGATGTTGTGAAAGCCGCCGGGCATCTCGGGCTCATGAATGCGCGCCACCTCACGCACGGTCGACGCATCAGGCAGTCCCGTCACGTCGAGAATCACGGCACCCATATCGTTGTTGGGCCCACCCTGACCAAACTGCAGCGACTGCACGACGTAATAGCGGTCGTTCCACTTGAAGTGCTTCACGTCCATGCCGCCGGTGCGCATGTGCAGGTCCTGGTTCTCGATGCGCCATTCGTAGAGCAACTCAGGCCGCTCCGGATTGGCGATCGAGATGATGTCCATGCCCTTTTCGCCCTCGAAGCCATAGACCATGCGGGCGACGTAGGCATAGGGCCGATCCATCTCTTGCTCGACATCCATGTCGGCCACATTGAGGCGCGGCCCCAAAGGCAGGTGCCCCAAGACCTCGATGTTGTCGCTGCCTCGGTTCAGCGGGGTCCAGGGCGTGGACTGCGCGTGAGCTGAGGTCCCGACCGCAAAGACGATAGAGAGGGAGAACAGAGCAGCAGACGCGAGTCGTCGCATAGGGAGAAACTCCAGTTGAGCAGGGGCACGTGGTCTCTCGAAGAGCCGGCCCGGGCAACATGCGGTTGTTTCGAGCGTCGACACAAGTTTGCCACCAGGGACAAAACAAAAAGCCCCCCGGAATCACTTGGATTCCAGGAGGCTTCAACTTGAGTGCCCCGCCAGGGACTCGAACCCCGAACCTACTGATTAAGAGTCAGTTG
>CAYVPD010000360.1:0-1958 GCA_964453545.1 uncultured Gemmatimonadaceae bacterium | reverse complement strand
ATGGCCTGCTCTGCAAAGCTTACGGCCTCGCGATAGCTGGCCTCCGCCTCGGCCTCAGAAGCTGCCTCTTCTGCAGCCTCCAGCGCACGATTGGCCGAACGCGTCTCCGTGTTCTCACGCGGACGCTCCCCCTGGGGCAGGTCAGAGCCTGCGGCCATAAGGTCGCTGAGCGAGGTGCCACTGCCAGATCCGCCGCCTGACGACGACGCACACCCGCCAGCGAAGAGCAACATGGCCGCAAAGAACACTCCCAAACGGAGCTTCATCCGATCCTCCTGTGTTGTCGATGGGTCCAGAAAAAACGCACAGCTTTGGAAAATAGGCCTCGAACGCGGGTCAAGCCAGATGTCTGCAGGCCAAATGCACCTGACGGCCTGTCACGAGGGCGTGACCTCTCGAAGCGCCGCATTCGCGCGACCGAGACACTCGTCGCGGCCGATGACAAAGAGGATGGCGGCCAGATCGGGGCCGTCGATGCGCCCTGTAAGCGCCCAGCGCACCGGGTGATATAGGCCTGGCCCCTTGACCCCAGCGTCTCGGCCGACGTCACGAAGTGCAGTCTTTAGGGCCTCAACCTGCCATTCAACTGAGGCCAACTGGTTTGTGAGCATCTCAAGCACGCTCGGAGCCGTTGGCGTCGAGATGACGGCAGCCCGATGCTCGACCCATTCGTCGTGGTCAAAGGCAAAGAAGTGCAAATGCTCGCGAATCTCGCCAAAAGAGCCGAGACGCGAACGCAGCGTCTGCACGAGCACCGACCGTTCGGCTCCTCGCCATTCGCAAAATGGCGGGGGCGCAGCGTCAATGAAGGGTGCGACCCCCTGCTCCACCGCCTCGAGCGGCAGTTCGGCCATGTGCTGGCTGCCCACCCAGCGCAGCTTCTCGGGGTCATAGGCCGTGTCACTGGCACCAAGCCGCTCCAGCGAGATCGCCGACACAAGCTCGTCAATGCTCAGCACCTCTTGTTCGTCGGGGTGCGACCACCCGAGCAGCGAAAGGTAGTTCACCAGCGCCTCAGGCAAGTGACCCTGGGCGCGGTACTCCGCCACCGACGTCGCACCCGCGCGCTTGGAGAGCTTGCCACCCTCCGGATCGAGCACCTGTGCGAGATGCGCAAAGACGGGCCGTTCATGCCCAAAAGCATCAAACAGCAGCGCCTGCTTGGGCGTATTGGAGAGATGGCCTGAGCCGCGAATCACATGGGTGATGTCCATCTCGATATCGTCGACCACGACCGCGAAGTTATAGGTCGGGCGCCCGTCTCGTCGCAGAAGCACGAAGTCGTCCATGTCGGCCGACGGCACTGAAATCGGCCCGCGAATCACGTCTTCGGCCACAATGTCGCCAGCCTCCGGCGTGGCCAGGCGCACCACGAAGGGGTCACCCGCCGACAGCCTGGCCTCACGCTCGTCACTCCTGAGGTTTCGGCAGTGCCCAACATAGCGACGAAAGCCGGCCTCCAGGGGTGATCGCTCGACGGCCAACGCCTCACCCGAGGGCTCGTCGCAAAAGCATGGATAGGCCGCGCCCATATCGATCAGACGGCGTGCCGCCCCTTGGTACAGCGCTCCACGCTCCGACTGACGGTACGGCCCCAGCGGCCCTCCGATATCGGGCCCCTCGTCCCATGCCAAACCGAGCCAGCGCATGTCGGTCATCAGCGCACCCTCAGCACCCTCGACATTGCGCTCGACATCGGTGTCTTCGAGACGCAGCACAAACGCACCCCCGTGGTGCCGTGCAAACAACCAGTTGAACACGGCCGCCCTGATGTTGCCGAGGTGCAGTGCGCCCGTAGGACTGGGGGCGAAACGCGTGCGAACCTTCACAAGAGCTCCCCTGTTTCAGATACCGATCTCATTGCTTTGAACCCAGCCATGTCAGCACCCGCTGAGCCAGCGCATCACTGAATCCCGGCACTCGAGCCAGCTCGGCGGGGCTCGCCTCACGAATGCCCC
>CAYVPD010000359.1:0-1961 GCA_964453545.1 uncultured Gemmatimonadaceae bacterium | reverse complement strand
TGAGCTGGAGCTGGGTGAGGCGGTCGAGTTTGCCGGGTTTGTCGATGAGGCGCGCAAGCTGGAGCTGCTGCAGCGCAGCTGGGTGCACGTGCTCACCTCGCCCAAAGAGGGGTGGGGGCTCACGGTCATCGAGGCCGCCGCGTGTGGCACACCCACGGTGGCCAGCGACGCCCCCGGGCTGCGTGACTCAGTGCGTGATGGTGTAACGGGGCGTCTCGTGCCCCATGGCGAGGTCGCGGCCCTAAGCGCGGCACTGGCCGATCTCTTGCAAGATGACGCCATGCGGCAACGCATGGCCGAGGCGTGCATCGCGCACGCTGCGCAATTCTCATGGCAGGCGACAGCCGAGCGAGTGCGCTCGGTGCTGGCACGCCGGGTGGATTCGGGCCAGCCGCTTCCGTAACTTGAGTTACGGACTCGTTCACACTGTCCCTGGAGGTTGCATGCGCGTGCAAATCGCCACGCGGGGGTCGAGCGTTCCTGAAGACGTTCAAGCCCGCGCCGTCGACCAGATCCAGAAGCTCGAGCGCTTCGATGCCGAGGTGCTTTCAGCTGATCTTGTCTTTGAAGAAGTCCGTCACCTGCGCAAAGTCGAGGCCATCGTCTCGATCGCCAACTCTGAGCCCATGGTCGTGACGGGCGAAAAAGAAGAGTGGCTGTCGGCCGTCGATGAGCTCGTCGAGCGCCTTGGCCGCATGTTGCGGCGCCACCGCGAGCGTCGAACCGAACGTCACCCCCGAAACGGGGCGCCGGAATTCGGACTCGGCTGAGCCCACCCCCTTTTCCAACGCCCTCGTGGACGAACCCACTGTGACGTCTCCGCTTCGCTCGGGCACGCTGACGGTCGCCGAACTGGTGGCCCGCAAGCTCGAGCCGCTTCGTCTCGAGGTGCTGACGCCCGAGCTCTCGCTCGAACGCGATGTGGCCGACCCGGACATTTCATCGCCCGGGTTGGCCCTCGCGGGCTTCACGGCCCGGTTCGCATCGGGTCGCATTCAGGTGTTCGGCGAGACCGAGATGACCTTTCTCGCGACGCTGAGCGAAGGCGAGCTGCGGGAGCGGCTGGGCACGCTCTTCACCTTCGACATTCCCGTGGTCTTTGTCACCAAGGGGCTCGAGGTGCCGGCGACGATGCTCGAACTCGCCAAGGGGGCTGGCATTCCGGTGGTGCGCTCCAAGGCGTCGACCAAGCATTTCTACCAGCGCATCAAGCCGTTCATCGAGATCAACCTCGCGCCGTACACTCACCTGCACGGATCGCTGGCCGACGTCTATGGCGTCGGGCTGCTCTTTGTCGGCAAGTCGGGCATCGGCAAGAGCGAGTGCGTTCTCGATCTCGTGGAGCGGGGCCATCGCCTCGTGGCTGACGATCTGGTGATCGCCACGCGCTCGGGCAACGACGTGCTCATGGGGCGCGGTCATGAGCGGCAGCGCCATCACATGGAGATTCGCGGCGTCGGCATCATCGACATCGCCGCGCTCTTTGGCGTGCGCGCCATCCGCCAGCAGAAGCGCATTGAAGTCGTCGTGCAGCTCGAGCATTGGGATGGCGAGCAGAACTACACACGCACCGGTCTCGACGACGACCTGATCGACATTCTTGGTGTGCAGCTGCCGCGGGTCACGATTCCGCTGCATCCGGGCAAGAACATCACCGTGATCGCCGAAGTCGTCGCCATGAACCACCTGCTGCGCTACGCGGGCGTAAATTCGGCGGCGGCGTTTGATCAGCAGCTGCGTGACGCGATGGCGCCGGTGCGCGACTATCTCGAGCAAGACTATGAGTGAGTCGCCGCGAGACGAGCCGCGCGATGAGGCCGGCGCCGTGGCCGACACCGTGGCCGACACCGTGGCCGACACCGTGACCGACACCCCCCAGATGGCGCGTGGCGTCGTGATTACCCACGGCACGTTGGGGCAGGGGCTGATCGATGCGGTCGAGACCGCGGGGACCCGCCGCG
>CAYVPD010000358.1:0-1967 GCA_964453545.1 uncultured Gemmatimonadaceae bacterium | reverse complement strand
CGGCAAGCGAATCAAAGCGACGAGGGGTGACGCGGCTCATCTGCAACTCCCAAAAACAAGTGCAAGGGGATGTGTTGAATGCCGGAAACTACCGATCTGCACCAACGCGACAAGATGAAATCTCCTCTTTTTGCATAGTGATCTTTAGCCTAGTTTTAATTATGCTCTTTACTCGTTCGGTGGGTACTGAGGCCCTGCATGAGGCCCTCGCTGCGCCAGCACCTCGCCTGATCGCCGTCAGGGGTGACCGGGGCAGTGAGGCGCGCGCCATCGTAGCGCAGGCTGTGCGCCAATGGCAGGATCCCGACGGGCATGCAGTTGCCGCATGGTTTGATGCCATCCCTCAGCTCTCGTCAGGACAACTACGCGCGTTTTGTGTGGCGCTGCAGCAGATCGATGATACGATCGGCGACGCGTTGAGCTGCAGCGATTGGAATGCTGCGCTGACGGGCCTGCACCACCACGTAGACGCAACGCGCAAACCCGTACTCCTGGTGTTGGCAGGCCCCGATTCGCTTCTGGGCGGCGACGGCACGTTTGCCTCGGCACTCGGTGATTTTTGGCGTCAGGTGCGCGCCCGGGCGCTGCCGGTGCATCTGGTGCTTGTGCTCGACCGAGCCACCAGACTTCCGGTTGGCGCTGACGGCCGCGAGCTGGAGCACACGGCGATCGACCTTGGTGCCCCTACGGCCGTCTCAGTGCGCGACAGCCTGTCGGCATGGTCATGGCGCGACCGCCTCCAGCTGCTGGCGCTTCTGGGCAGCCAGCCCGGCCGGCTGCGACACATCGATCACAGTGCTGGGCTGCGGCGTAATATTCAGCGCCTTGTGGTCGACCCCGACGGCCCCTTGCATGAGGGACCGCTGCATGACCTGCACGCTTCCCTGACCAAGCCGGAGCGATACCTCGCCGTGCTCGCGGCCCTTGCGTCTGGAGCACAGGAGTGGGGTGAGGTGCGAGGCCAAGTACCAGAGTTGGCACCTGGCTCGACCTTGGCTCCGTACATGAACACCCTCGAGGAAAAGGGATGGGTTGTCGCGTCACGCTCACTCGACGCCCGACCCGAGACCCGCAAGCGTCGCTACAGACTGCGTGACCCCTTTGTCGGCTTTTGGCTGCGCGCCGTCGCCCCGAACCTCGGGCTGATTCGCTTGAACGGGCCTGCCCAAGCCTGGAAGAACCAGATCTCGTCAGCCGCAGATGGATGGGTGCAGGCCGCCCTGCCGTCGGTCATTCAAGCACGGCTGCACGACGAGGTCGCGCCTGTGCTCCAAGTCGCTGCACGCGAGAGCGGAGGCCTTTGGGGCGAAGGGTACGACCTGCCCGTTGCGGGCACCCTGACGAGTGGCAACGCATTTTATGGCATGATTGTTTGGGGCCGTGAGGCCCGCCTATCCGACCTCGAGCAACTCGAGATGCAGCTACGCAACACGCGCTACGGCTTCACCCGCGAAACGCGCGTGCGTGTGCTGTTTCTCGATCGCCCGGCTCCCCAGGCCCTCGTTCGACGAGCGGCCCGGTCTGACGATGTCGAGCTGGTCGAGCTGAGCCTGCTGTTCTAAGCCCCAGATCAGACGTCGAGATTGCGCACGTAGCGGGCGTTCTTCTCGATGAACTGGCGCCGCGGCTCGACCTCATCGCCCATCAAGCGGTCAAAGAGCTGCGATGCGATCGCGCCATCTTCGATCTGCACCTGAAGCAGCGTACGCGAATCCGGATCCATCGTCGTGCGCCAGAGCTGGTCGGGATTCATCTCACCCAATCCCTTGTACCGCTGAATGTTGATGCCCTTGGCATCAGTGTCACCGCCACTCAGCCGCTTCACGTATTCCGTGCGCTCGTCTTCGTTGTACGCGTAGAACTCCTGCTTGCCCTTGCGTACCTGATAGAGCGGCGGCTGGGCGATGTAGACATAGCCCGCCTCGATCAGTTCCGGCATCTGACGGAAGAAGAACGTCAGCAGCAGC
>CAYVPD010000357.1:0-1970 GCA_964453545.1 uncultured Gemmatimonadaceae bacterium | reverse complement strand
AGGCCATCGCCGCAGATTCGACCAATCCGCTGCCGCACCTCCAGATGGGTCAGGCCTATCTCGGGCTGGGCGATTACGTAGCCGCCGATGAATGGCTCGACCGCGCTGAGCAGCTTCGCCCGGTGTACCAGATCGAAACGGAGCGTCTGCGCGAGGCGACCTGGATCGATCTTTACAATCAGGCCATGCCGCTCGTGCAGGCTGGAGACTACGAGGGGGCCGTGCTCCTTTTCGAAGGGGCTGACGTGCTCTACCAGGTGCGTCCGGAGGCCAAGATCACGCTCGGCCAGCTCTACGTGCAGCTCGGTCGCTACGAAGAGGCCGTTCCGGCGCTGCGACAGGCGCTCGACATGATCGCCAACGCCGACGTCGAGACGTTTGGTGAAGAGACGGTGGCCGCCTGGCAGGACTCGGGTTCGCAGCTGCCTCTCTACATCGCCCAGTCGTTGATCAACCTCGAGCGCTACGAAGAGGCGATTGTGGAGTTTCAGGGGCTGTTGGCCGGCGATCCGGGCAACAATGTCTACCTGAACCAGTTGGCTTCGCTGTACTACCAGACCGAGCAGCCGGAAGAGGCCCAAAGGATCTACGAGCAGATGCGCGCCTCGGGGGATCTAGGCCCGCAGGAGCTCTACAACATCGGTGTGGGCTACTACCAGTCTGATGACTACGTCGGTGCTGCCGGTGCCTTTGGCGATGCCGCAGAGGTCTCGGTCAATGACCGCGACGCCATCGAGATGCAGACGCGTTCGCTGCGACTGGCCTATCCTCCGGGTGAGGGCGAGGCGACGCCGCCCGAGGGCGCTCTCGAGGAGCTCGTCGAAGCCGCCAAGCGTTGGGTCGCTCTTGACCCGGCAAGCCGGAACGGCCTGCTGATTCTGGCACAGACCGATTCGCGCCTGGGCCGCAATGAAGAGGCCGCCGAGCTGGTGCAGACCATCGAAGACCTGCCGTTTGTCGTGAACAACCTCCAGCTGCGTCGCAACAACTCGGGTGGGGGGCTGGTGTCCGGCTCGGTGTCGAACCAGAGCGCTGCCACGGGCTCGACGGCCACGCTGCGCTTCACCTTCTACGATCGTTCGGGTGCCTCCATCGGTGAGGCCGAGGCGAACATCATTTTGGGTGAGCCTGAATCGGCTCAGAGCTTCGAGGTCGAGTTTGATTCCGACCAAGAGGTGGGCGGCTACGGCTACGTTGTCGTGAACTGATTCCAGACGACCACCGTGTTGGTCGATGGGCGGGCGGTCTCCGGTGCGGGGGCCGCCCGTTCGCCGCTTGACCGGGGTAGGCGTTGAGGTAGATTCCCGGTTCAAACGCGGGAGTAGCTCAGTTGGTAGAGCATCAGCTTCCCAAGCTGAGGGTCGCGGGTTCGAGTCCCGTCTCCCGCTTTGTTTGAAGGCGATTCGTTTGACAATGACTGCCCGGCGAGGTCTTGGTGACCCGCCGGGTTTTGCCTTTCTGGTGTGGAAGACATGTTGAGAGAGCTTGCCCCGCGGCGCTCGTTGTACGACGAAGCCGCAGCATTCTTGGAGTTGTTCGCAGCTGAGACCGGTCGAGACGTGTCGTGGAGCAGAACCCGCCGTGAGAGCGTTCGATCAGAAATCGATGCGACGGGGTCGTACAGACACACGTCTGAAGAGCTCGAGTTTGGCGCTCGAGTCGCGTGGCGCAACAGCAACCGTTGCATTGGTCGCCTGTCATGGTCGTCGCTGACGGTTTTTGACCGTCGAGATGTCGTTCACCCCGACGAGATGTTTGCGGCCCTGCGCGAGTATCTGGCCTTTGCTACGAATGGCGGACGTATACGACCGGCCATCATGATCTTTTCGCCCCGTGATCCGGCGACGGGTGCTGGGCCGTCGATTCGCAATGACAAGCTCGTGCGGTACGCCGGTTATCAGACGGCCGCAGGGGTCGTTGGGGATCCGGCGGAGGTCGAATTCACCGAGTTGGTCTCAGAACTGGGTTGG
>CAYVPD010000356.1:0-1973 GCA_964453545.1 uncultured Gemmatimonadaceae bacterium | reverse complement strand
CGTGCGCAACGCGAAGATGAACGCAAAGAGAAGAGCGACCCACACGATGGCTGATGATCGCAAGCTGACTCCGCGCGCCGAGGACTTTTCGGCCTGGTACAACGAACTCGTGCAGCGCGCCGAACTGGCCGATCACTCACCCGTGCGCGGCAGCATGGTGATTCGGCCCTGGGGCTATGGCATCTGGGAGCGCATGCAGCGCGCGCTCGATGACATGTTCAAGGCCACGGGGCACGAAAATGCCTACTTCCCGCTCCTGATCCCGATGTCGTTCATCGAAAAAGAAAAGGAGCACGTCGCCGGCTTCAAGCCGGAGCTCGCGGTCGTCACGCACGCCGGTGGCAAAGAGCTCGAGGAGCCCCTCGTGGTTCGCCCGACCTCAGAGACGGTGATTCTCGAGATGTTCGCCCGTTGGGTGCAGTCGTACCGCGACCTGCCGCTGCTGATCAATCAGTGGGCCAACGTGATGCGCTGGGAGCTTCGCACGCGGCTGTTCTTGCGCACATCGGAGTTTCTCTGGCAGGAGGGCCACACGGCCCACGCCACCTCGCAAGAGGCCGAAGATCACGCACGTCTCATGCTCGGGGTGTACCGCGAGTTCATGGAGCAGTGGATCGCGATCGCGCCTCTCACCGGCCGCAAGACCGAGGGTGAGCGCTTCGCCGGGGCGGTCGTGACGTGGGCGCTTGAGGCGCTGATGCAAGACAACAAGGCGCTGCAGGCCGGCACGTCGCATTTCTTGGGGCAGAACTTCTCCAAGGCCGCCAACTTCACGTTTCAATCCGAAGCGGGCTCCGAAGAATTTGCCTGGAGCACGTCGTGGGGTGTTTCGACTCGACTGGTCGGTGGCTTGGTCATGACGCACGGAGATGACGACGGGCTGGTTGTGCCCCCACGATTGGCGCCGGTGCAGGTCGTTGTGGTGCCGATCTACAAGAACGACGAGGAACGGGCGGCGACCGAAGCCAAGGCCCGCGAGGTGCATCAGCGCCTCGTCGAGCTCGGGGTGCGTTCCAAGGTCGATGCGCGCGATCACATGAATCCTGGCGCCAAGTTCTACGAATGGGAGCGCAAGGGCGTGCCTCTGCGCATCGAGATCGGGCCCAAAGATCTGGCTCAGGGGCAACTCTGCGTGGCGCGGCGGGTCTTTGGCGAAGACGAGCGCCGCAAGGCGTTTCTGCCTGAGGGTGAAGCCATCGCCTCGATCCCGCAGCGGCTTGAGGAACTGCAGGCGTTCTTGTTCCAGCAGGCTATCGCCCGGCGCGAAGCCAACTCGTATCGCGGGGTCAGTGACTGGGGAGAGCTCAAAGAAATTCTCGAGACCACCGGTGGCTTCGTCTACACGGGCTGGTCGGGTGACCCCGCCGTTGAAGAACGTGCCAAAGAAGAGCTCAAGGCGACGATTCGCGTGATTCCCGACGAGGAGTTCCGCTCGCCCGACACACCCTCGCAGTGCATTTCGGGGCAGGGCGCCGCGAAGCATGAGGTCGTGTGGGCTCGTTCCTACTGATACTTCGCACGTCGCCGCGACGTCTGCACTTCTAACCTCTGCTCAACAGCGCCCCTCATGCACGATCAAGATCGCATTCTGATTCTCGACTTCGGGTCGCAGTACACGCAGCTCATCGCGCGCCGCATTCGCGAGGAGCGGGTCTACTGTGAGATCCATCCGCCGACGGTCGACCTCGACTGGATCCGTGCGTGGAAGGCTGATGGCATCGTGCTCTCGGGGGGGCCAGCCTCGGTCTATGATCCTGACGTGCCGACCGCCGATCCTGCGTTGCTCGAGCTCGGGATTCCGGTGCTCGGCATCTGCTACGGCATGCAGCTGATCGCGCACCTCAACGGGGCCAAGGTCGAGCGGGGCCGTCGTGAGTATGGTCGGGCCGAGCTTCAGGTGCGTGCGGGTGCGGGGCTCTTTGACGGCTTTGAGCCGAGCGAGACGACCCAGATCTGGTGCAGTCATGGTGATC